>NZ_CEYNTP010000191.1:0-5036 GCF_982873095.1 Lentiprolixibacter sp.
TGAATACGGCATCGTGGACGGTATCATGGAGTAAAAAGAAACACTGAAATGAAAAAGTCCTTTACCTGGAGTAAAGGACTTTTTTGATATATATAGACGCCGAAGCGGATGATACTTTACTATATATACGCCTGACACAGGCGGTTGGATGAGGTCAGTACGTTAAACTTTCATTAAAAGGCGTCAGGGTTTTGAATGACTTCATGGGCGCGGGATTTGAGGGCTGATAATTCTTCCGAAGGTTTTTTGTTTAATAGGTTGAGCATCATGCCCATACGCTGATTATTTTTGAAATATTCCTTTTTTTCATCGAGAAAGTTCCAGTACAGGGCGTTAAAAGGGCAGGCCCTGTCCCCTGTCTTTTCACGGTGATCGTAGTGACAACCTGTACAATAGTCTCCCATTTTGTTGATGTAGTTGGCACTGCTCACATAGGGTTTGGTAGCTACTATCCCTCCGTCTGCAAACTGACTCATACCTCGTGTGTTGGGCATTTCCACCCATTCGATAGCATCGATATAAACGCCAAGGTACCAGGCATCTACCAACTTGGGATCTACCTGTATCAGAAGGGCAAAGTTCCCGATCACCATCAGGCGCTGAATATGATGGGCGTAGGCTTCATCCAGGCTTTGGCCAATCGACTTTTTAAGGCAATTCATTTTGGTATTTCCGGTCCAGAAGAAATCGGGTAGGGGATTATGATTCTCCAAGGCATTTTTGTTCGCATAGTCGGGCATTTCTTTCCAGTAAATCCCGCGAATATACTCCCTCCACCCCAAGATTTGCCTTATGAACCCCTCTACCTGAGATATGGAGATTGCATCCTTCTCAGCATAGTAGGTTTCCAGTACCCGGTCTACTACCTCCTTAGGGGAAAGCATTTTGCTGTTAAGGGCGAATGACAGGCGGGAATGGAAGAGGAATTTTTCCTCTGAATGCATGGCGTCCTGGTAATCCCCGAAGTGGGGGAGGAGTTCCTCGCAGAAATAAGCCAACAAGCTTTCGCTCTCCTTTCGGCTAGTGGGCCAGTTAAATCTGTCTGGGGCGATACTTCCAAAAGTGATGACCCCCGCCCGTTCAATCGCGTCAAGGAGCGCAGAAACATCGTGGTTAAATTCTATCAGGGAGGGAACAGATGGCTCGCCCTTCCATTTTTTTCGATTGCTCTGGTCAAAATTCCAGCGCCCCCCTTCGGGTTGCTCCCCTACCATCAGCACTTCGTGTTTTTTCCGCATCATGCGGTAAAAACTCTCCATTATCAATTGCTTTTTACCCCTGAAAAACACTTCCAACTCATCCCTTTTGGTGTAGAAGTGCTCTGTATCATATGCTTCACCGGGGACGTCGAGATTTGTACAGAGTTCCTGCAACTGCTGGTCCAGGCGATACTCATCCGGCAGCTGATATTCAAACTTTTCAGCACCTGTTTGTGTCAAGACCTGGGGGATTAATTTTTCTAGTGCATGGGGGTTGTTTGGGTCATCGATCTTAATATAGATGACCTCATGGCCCTGACTTTCCAGCCAATCTGCAAAATTCCGCATTGAAAGGAAGAAAGCGACCACTTTCTGAATGTGGTGCTTGACGTAATCAGTCTCCTGCCTCATTTCGGCAAGCAGGTAAACCGTATTGTGATGTACTTCCCTGAACCAACTGTGATTGGAATTGAGCTGGTCGCCAAGGAGTAGCCTGAGTACTTTTATGTCTTTTTCCATAGGATTCTAGAAAAGGGTTTCCTGCAACCACAAACGGCGATAGGTGCCTGCACTATCGTACCGCTCTGCCTGTGTCCGCACATTAAATTTTCTATCCCGGGGGTCATTCCCAACCCCACTGTTGTACATCCAGTTGCCCCAGTTGCTGTGCACGTCGTAATCCAGTAACATGGACTCAAAATAAGCGGCGCCGATACGCCAGTCTTGCTGTAATTCTTTTGACCAATAACTAGCTACATTCTGCCTTCCGCGATTGCTCATCCAGCCAGTTGCAGCCAGTTCCCTCATGTTTGCGTTGACAAAGGGTTCGGAAGTAGACCCCGTAATCCATTCCTCCAGGGCCTTTTTGGAGCGATGCCAATGATAGTCTTTATTGAGAATGCCGCCCAACTGGAAGATACGGTTGCCGTATTTCAGGGATACGTTTTTAAAATAGTCCCGCCAGATGAGTTCAAAGATCAGCCAATAGGTGTCCTGGTTTTTAACCACCTTTTTTTCATAATTTTTTACTTCCCAGTAAATAGAACGGGCCGAAATACTACCATTAGCCAACCAGGGGGAAAGCTTGGAGCTGTAATCGGTTCCAACAAGACCGTTTCGGGTATGCTTGTAATACGATAGTTTTCGGGATTCCCAGAAGTATTCCTGTATCCTTTGTTTGGCCTGGTTTTCTCCTCCGGTGTAGGGGAAAGCGGTTCTGGTGTCCGTGGTAAAGGCATTATACCCCAGTTCTTCAAGGCTGGGGATGCGGGAGGGAACAATATCAAGGGCAGAAGGCTTTTGTACCTCCGGTGCGGGAATGCAAGGTCTGACACGACTTCCCTTTTCACATTTTTTCCTGAATTGGGTAAAAACATTCGGGATATCCTGGAAACTGTCGTAAGGGACATCGTCCGGATGAAAAAGAAACTGGTCATAAGTTTCCACAAAGCTAACCTCTTGAGCTGTTGCCTTTTTTACAGCCTCCAGCACACTATTTTCCTCATCAGTCCATTCCTTTTGCAGGTATACTTTTTTGATTTTATGGGATTGGATGAGCTCCGGCAATTTTTCCTCAGGCTGCGTATGATAGACCAGCAGGGGGATGCCCAGGTTTTTGAGGTTCTCCTGGAGTTCAATCACAGTTTCCCGTAGGAATTGCGCGCGATATTTTCCGGTTTTGGCAAAACCAAAGGCCTTGTTCTCAAAATGCCGGGGATCAAAGAAATATACACCTAGTACCCGTCCGCTTTCTGCTGCCTTGGCAAGGGAAGTGTTATCGTAAACCCGAAGGTCATTCCGGAACCATACCAGAGATGTATCGTTAATTTCTGAACTCATTTTCGCTTTTTATTTCTACGACAGCGTTCACTGCAGTATTGTACTTCCTCCCAGTTCTTTTCCCACTTCTTTCGCCAGGTAAAGGGCCTCCCGCAAACTGCACATATCTTAGTGGGGAGATGAGGCTTCTTATGCGCCATCTTTTAAGGATTGGGGTTGTATTCCCGGCCTGGCATAACTCAGGCGGTCCAGCATCTTCGGCAGGGCGTAACCATCCAGCCCGGCTGCAGCGACTATGCCTGCCTGGTCCAGGGAAAGGCTGCCATCGCTTTCAACAAGACCGTCTTCAACAGCTACGAATTTTACCGCCCCCAGGAGCAAAATGGTTCCATTTTCCGCGATGGGATATTCATTTTGGTATTGACACCCCAGCTTAACGGGGCTTTCCTCTACAAAAGGGGCCGGAAATTCCTGCAGGTATTGTGCGGTCAGTCCTGTGGCTTCAAATTCAGAATCGTCCTTCTCGTATTTAGCCGCTGTCTGATGTGCTTTCTTGTATATAGTTGCAGTAACCGCATTAATGGTAAAAACCCCGGATTCCTTAATGTTATTGTAGGTATCCCGCCTTACGGATAGCGGACGAAACAACAGGCCAAGGAGGGGGGGATTACTCCCCACATGTGTTACGGAATTGAATATCGCCAGATTACTGATCCCCTCTGCTGATACCGTACCTATCAGGTTGGCAGGCTTGTAGCCTGAGAGGGTGTTCATAAGGTTGGCCCGGTACCGGGAGGGCAATTGGGCCAGTTCAACGTCAGTAAAGCGCATATGATTAATTTGTTTAACAAAAATATCAAAATATTAAACACTATCACAATTAATCCTCAACATCGGGCCTTTTCAGGCGTATTGAATGGGCTTTTCCTCTGGCCAGAAATGTGTACTTTTAGCATTTTATAGGCACACACCAAAAAATTATATGGTACAAAAGCACAGGGATATTGCCGTTGTAGGCTCGGGTCTCGTTGGTTCCTTATTGTCTATCTATTTAAGAAAGCTCGGGCATTCGGTAACTGTATTTGACCGTCGGCCAGACATACGCAAAGTGGAATTTTCGGGCCGCTCTATTAATCTGGCCATGAGTAATCGCGGCTGGACGGCCCTGAGGGAGGTTGGCCTGGAAGAAAAGGTGAGGGAGATTGCCATTCCCCTGTATCGAAGGGCCCTGCACGTGAAGGGGAAACCCACCTATTTTCAGCAATATGGCAAGGAAGGAGAGGCCATCTGGTCCATATCCCGCGGGGTTTTGAACAGAAGGATGATAGACCTCGCAGAAGCTGAGGGTGTTGATTTCCGGTTTAACGAAAAGGTATGGGACGTAGATTTACCTGGAGCCCGGCTCTTTACCGGGGCCTCTGAGAAGAGTGAATGGAAGACCTATGACTACGATCTTATTTTCGGATGTGACGGAGCTTTTTCGAGGATCCGTCATAAGATGCAGCGCAGGAGCCGGTTTGACTATTCACAGGATTTTATCGATGTGGGGTATAAGGAACTCACCATTCCGCCAAATGCAGATGGCACACATAAACTGGACCCTAACTCTTTCCACATATGGCCCAGGGGGTCTTTTATGTTTATTGCCATGCCCAACCTGGATGGCAGTTTTACCTGTACCCTGTTTTTACCTTTTGAAGGTGATGTCTCGTTTGAGAATATTCAAACCAAAGAACAGGCCCAGCAGTTCTTTGAAACCCACTTTCCCAGTGTAACTGACGAGATCGAAAATTTAACACAGGACTTTTTCAAAAACCCAACGAGCGCCCTGGTAACCATGAAGTGCTATCCCTGGACCTACTGGGATAAGGTTGCCCTGGTTGGGGATGCTGCCCATGCTGTTGTTCCCTTTTTCGGGCAGGGGATGAATGCGGGTTTTGAAGATATCTTTGTGCTCAATAAGTTCATGCACGAGTTTGGGGACGACTGGGAGGCCATATTTAAGCATTACCAGGAATCCAGAAAACCCAACGCTGACGCCATTGCAGAACTGAGTTA
>NZ_CEYNTP010000191.1:5046-5686 GCF_982873095.1 Lentiprolixibacter sp.
GGAACTTTATAGAAATGAGCTCCAAAACGGCTGATCCCGTCTTCCTGCTTCAGAAGAAAATAGAAAAACGGTTTGCCAACCACCACCCGGATCTCTGGGTACCTGCCTACTCCCGGGTTACCTTTTCAGACCAACCCTATGCCGAAGCACTTTCTGTAGGTGATGCCCAGGAGGCCATCATGGCGGAGGTCATGAAGCTCCCTGATATCTCAGAAAATTGGAAGAGCAAAGAAGTAGAGGATTTTATACTGGAAAAACTAACATCAGGAAAGTAAGCATCAGTACTTTTTAGATTTCCTGATTTCTGCCCTGCGCATGGGCATGCCATCTATAAGAGTAAATATGAACTGGGGTTCAACCGGGTAAGCCGCCTTTAGTTTTACCCCTCCATCTTTACCAAGCAGGATCACCCCCTGAAAATTCCTGTCTATTTGTTCTGGCAGGCGATACTGGCTGGCCTCAAGATCGCGCGAAAGCAATGCCTTCCCGTTGTAGCAAAAGATAAGGAGGTCCCTTTCCGTAAGAGCTGTATCCAGTTCCCGGAATGCTAAAAGCTGTTTGTCCCGCGCTATAGTCTCCCCATCAGGATCCATCAGGACCAGGATCCTGTTCTTCCATTTGAGTGAGGAGAGCGACTGTG
>NZ_CEYNTP010000192.1:0-5617 GCF_982873095.1 Lentiprolixibacter sp.
GGTGGTGTTCGAGAACCGCTGGGTGAAGGAGCAACTGCTCGACCTGAATCCAACACAGAAAAATGAACTCCTGCAGTTCCTAGAAAACAACTACCGCCCGGAGAACAGGGATTACCAATACGATTTTCTCTTTGATAACTGCTCTACCAAAATGCCGGACGTACTTTCAAAGATCCTTGAAAATGGTCTGGACTTTAAGGAAGATCACCTGGATACACGCTATACCTTTCGGGAACTTATCCGGCAGCACCTGAAAACCAATTCCTGGGCCATGTTCGGCATTGACCTGGCCCTGGGGGCAGATATCGATAAAGAAGCTACCGCCTACCAACATATGTTCCTGCCCTATTATGTACTGTACCAACTGGACAATACCTCCCTGGACAACAAACCGTTGGTAAGGCGTACCCGGACCATCCTCAACAACCCGGATGCTGATCTGGGTGCCATTTTTACCCTATCCCCTTTGTTCTGGTTGTTGGTGCTTTTGGGATTTAGCCTTACCATTACCTATATTGATTACCGGAATAAAACCAGGAGCCGGGGGCTGGATTTTATACTGTTTCTTTTCAGCGGGCTGGCCGGATTGCTGCTTTTTTCCCTTTGGTTTTTCACTGATCATACGGCCACGGTGAACAATTTTAACATCCTGTGGCTCTTTCCCCTCAATTTGGTAGCTGCCTTTTATTTGATACGGAGCACGGATCCACCTGCGTTTATGCGGCCTTACCTTATCGGATTAACTATTTTACTGGGGATTACCGGGGTACTCTGGGTATTCGGGATACAGCATTTCTCCCCCTTGATCGGGATTCCGGTGGCTGCTCTTTTGATTCGCTACCTTTGGCTTATCCTCTATTTTAAAAAGCCTGAGCTCCCCTGAACCCTTTCCGGTAATGAAAAGCTTCTGGCCCACCACTTCCTGTGCTCCCTATCAGCAGAATTGATTATATTCCTTTAATTTTGTAGCACTTAAGGATTATGGACAACGGCATATACTATTTACTGGGGGGTCTGGCCATAGTTTATTTGGTAATTTCTGCTTTCAACAAGCGTAATGCAAAAAGGCGGAAATCCAGGAAATTTATGGAGGGGTACGAACGCAAGGACAAAAGGAAAGAATCCCAGGAATGAATCGCAAGTGTACCTATGGTACTTTTATTTAGCCCAACACTATGAAGATCTATACGAAAACAGGAGATACTGGAACTACTTCTCTATTTGGGGGCACACGGGTACCCAAGCACCATATTCGCATTGAAAGTTACGGTACGTTAGACGAACTCAATTCCTGGATCGGCCTGCTGCGGGACCTTTCAGAAGATACCTCCCAGAAGGCAGTGCTACAGAAGATACAGGACAGGTTGTTCGTAACAGGTGCACAGTTGGCTACAGAACCCGAGAAGGCAAAAGGTAAGGGTGGACGTGACCGCCTCAACATTCAGACACTGGATTCCGCGGATGTGGAGCAATTAGAGAAAGCCATGGACGAGATGAATACGCACTTGGCTCCCATGACGCATTTTATACTTCCTGGAGGCCACCCTACCGTGTCATATTGTCATATTGCCCGTACTGTCTGTCGGAGGGCCGAGCGAATGATCACCTATCTTAATGAAAATGAAGCTGTTGACCCCTTAATTCTTACCTATATCAATCGCCTGTCTGACTACCTATTCGTCCTGGCACGTAAATTGTCGTCCGACCTCCAGGCAGAGGAAATAAAGTGGATCCCGGCGAAAAAGGAGGAATAAATTTCACTTTTCTTCGTTATCCCTTTACTGAAATCTAAAAAATCACAGGCAAATCGGGGAATTAAAGCTGTTTTTTCTTTGCCGTTTGGGTTTAAAAATTATTTTTGCAAAAATTTAAAATCAGACCATAGCGATGTATTGGACTTTAGAACTGGCATCTTATTTAAGCGATGCCCCCTGGCCGGCCACCAAGGATGAGTTGATAGACTACGCCATCCGTACAGGAGCACCGCTGGAGGTTGTAGAAAACCTTCAGTCAATGGAAGAAGAGGGTGGTGAGATTTATGAATCAATCGAGGAAATTTGGCCAGATTATCCTACCGAAGAAGATTACCTCTGGAACGAGGATGAATATTAATAACACACGTTAATTACATAAAAAAGTCTCATTTGAGGCTTTTTTTTTATGTAATTTTGACAGCCCACACCAGAGTTTTGGGAAGATTTAGACTTCTGGAACACCTTTTGTACTACCGGAAGCATCACACGAGATGAGAATGCCGAACGGCGATAAGTGAAAATGAAATGCTCGTGGCAATTAAAAAAAATATCACATGAGTTTAGTTAATTCCATTATTAAAGCCTTTGTCGGCGATAAGTCGAAAAAGGATGTAAAGGAACTACAACCTATTGTCAAAAAAATAAAATCCTTTGAAAGCGCCCTGAAACAGTTGAGCCATGACGAACTCAGGCAAAAGACCGCAGAATTCAAAGCTACTATTGCTGAAAAATGCAGCGACATCCATAAAGAAATTGATCGATTACAGGAGGAGTCAAAAAGTTCTGCCGATATCGATAAGAACGAGGCCATTTACAACCAAATCGACAGCCTGAAAGAGGACGCTTACAAAATCACGGAGGACACCCTGAACGATTTGCTTCCGGAAGCATTCGCTGTAGTCAAGGAAACTACAAGGAGGTTTGCTGAAAATGAGACCCTGAAAGTAGCGGCCTCAGAATTTGACCGTAAGCTCTCCGGAACCAAGGAATATGTTACCCTTGATGGGGATTCCGCGATCTGGAGCAATTCCTGGGATGCTGCCGGAAAGGAAGTCACCTGGGACATGGTCCATTATGACGTACAGCTGATAGGGGGTATTGCCCTGCATCAGGGTAAGATCGCTGAAATGCAGACGGGTGAAGGTAAAACCCTGGTAGCCACCCTCCCCCTCTACCTCAATGCACTGGCTGGAAAAGGGGCGCATTTGGTGACTGTTAACGACTACCTTGCGAAAAGGGACAGTACCTGGATGGGACCCATTTTTGAATTCCACGGGCTTTCGGTAGACTGTATAGACAAGCACCAGCCCAACTCAGAGGGCAGGCGGGCCGCCTACAACGCGGATATCACCTATGGCACCAACAATGAATTTGGCTTTGACTACCTCAGGGATAACATGGCACATACCCCATCAGACCTGGTGCAAAGGCCCCACCATTACGCTATTGTGGATGAGGTGGATTCCGTACTGATCGACGATGCCAGGACCCCTTTGATCATTTCCGGACCGGTACCCGAAGGGGATCGGCACGAATTCAATGAGCTGAGGCCCAAAGTATACGAAATTGTTCAAAAACAGCGGCAATATCTTACCGGCGTATTGGCAGAGGCCAAGAAAAAAATTGCGGAAGGCGACACCAAGGAAGGTGGCTTCCTCTTGTTAAGGGTCCACCGGGGACTCCCAAAAAATAAAGCGCTTATCAAATTCCTGAGTGAAGAGGGAATAAAGCAGCTCCTGCAAAAGACCGAAAACTTTTATATGCAGGACAACAACCGGGAAATGCCCAAAGTGGATGCTGAACTCCTCTTTGTAATTGACGAGAAAAACAATCAGATCGAGCTGACCGATAAAGGTATAGAAGTGATCTCCAAGGACCAGGACAAGAACTTTTTCATCATGCCTGATATCGGCAGTGAAATTGCAAAAATCGAAAACCAGAACCTGGAAATTGAGAAGGAAGCAGAGCTCAAGGAAGATTTGTTCCGGGATTTTTCTGTGAAAAGCGAACGCATCCATACCATGAGCCAGTTGCTTAAGGCCTACACGCTCTTTGAGAAAGACGTGGAATATGTCGTAATCGATAATAAGGTCATGATCGTGGACGAGCAAACCGGTAGGATCATGGAGGGCAGGCGCTACTCGGACGGGCTCCACCAGGCAATCGAAGCCAAGGAGAACGTGAAGATTGAGGCCATGACCCAGACCTTTGCCACCGTTACCCTGCAGAATTATTTCCGGATGTATAAGAAACTGGCCGGAATGACCGGTACGGCGGTTACAGAAGCCGGGGAATTCTGGGAGATCTACAAACTGGATGTCATGGAGATCCCAACGAACCGGCCGATAGCCAGGGATGATCGCAACGATCTGATATACAAGACTAAAAGGGAGAAATACAATGCCATTATCGAGGAAGTATCCCAGTTGGCCCAGCAAGGACGGCCTGTTCTTATTGGTACTACTTCAGTAGAAATATCGGAATTGCTCTCCCGCATGTTGAAACTCCGAAAAATCGACCATAACGTACTTAACGCTAAACTCCATAAAAAAGAAGCGGATATCGTCGCCGAGGCAGGAAACCCGGGCGTGGTTACCATCGCTACAAACATGGCCGGTAGGGGTACGGACATTAAGTTAACCACAGAGGTAAAAGGAGCGGGCGGACTGGCCATCATTGGCACAGAAAGGCATGATTCAAGAAGGGTTGACCGGCAGCTGAGAGGACGTTCCGGTCGACAGGGAGACCCTGGTAGTTCCCAGTTTTACGTGTCCCTGGAAGACAACCTGATGCGACTGTTCGGTTCGGATCGTGTTGCCAAGATGATGGACCGTATGGGGCTGAAAGAAGGCGAGGTGATCCAGCATTCCATGATGACCAAATCTATCGAAAGGGCCCAGAAGAAAGTGGAGGAAAATAACTTCGGGATCAGGAAGCGATTGCTGGAATATGACGACGTTATGAATGCCCAAAGGGAAGTGGTGTACAAAAGGAGGCGCCATGCCCTGGAAGGGGAACGCCTGCAGCTCGATATCGCCAACATGATCTACGACACCTGTGAGGTCATCGCAGAGACCAATAAGGCAGCCAATGATTACAAGAACTTTGAGTTTGAGCTGATCAAGTACTTTTCGATTACTGCCCCGGTTTCAGAAGAAGAATTTGCAAAACTGGCTTACCAGGAAATTGCGAACGAAACCTACCAGGCGGCGTATTCGTATTACCAGAATAAAATGGAGCGCAGTGCTGCCACTGCCCTGCCTGTCATCAAACAGGTATACGAAGACAATTCCAATAAGTTCGAGCGGATCGTAGTCCCTTTTACAGACGGGATCAAAACCCTGAATGTGATTACCGACCTTAAAGCGGCCTATGAGTCTGAAGGGAAGCAACTCGTGACCGATTTTGAAAAGAACATCACCCTGGCCATCATTGATGATGCCTGGAAGACACACCTTCGAAAAATGGACGAACTGAAACAATCCGTGCAGCTCGCCGTCCACGAACAGAAAGACCCCTTGCTCATCTACAAGTTTGAGGCTTTTGAACTCTTCAAAGACATGATCGAAAAAGTGAACAAGGATGTGGTTTCCTTCCTCTTTAAAGGAGAGTTACCTTCTTCAGATACCAACGAGATCCAGGAAGCACGGAGCGTAAGAAGGAAAAAAGAAAACCTGAAAACTACCAAGGAAGAGATTCCGAATAGTGATGAACTGGCGGCTCAGAACAGGGCGGCAGGTCAGACTCAGGGCAGGCGTCCACAGGTAACGGAAACTATTGTCAGGGAACGGCCCAAAATTGGAAGGAACGAGCGGGTTACCATTAAAAATATAATGTCTGGTGAAAGTAAAACCCTGAAATAC
>NZ_CEYNTP010000193.1:0-5528 GCF_982873095.1 Lentiprolixibacter sp.
AACATTGGTTTTCACGAAAAGTAATGGAAAATTAGCCGCTTCTGCCCGCTCTGTAAAGGGGTTTGACGTTTATCATGCTCTTGAGCAATGCGCAGATACCCTGGAGCAGTTCGGAGGACATAAATATGCAGCCGGGCTCACCCTAGCCGAAGACCGTTACCAGCAGTTTAAGGCTCGGTTCGAACAAGTGGTAGCTGAATCGATAGATCCGGATCTCCTTATCCCTGAGATTCTCATAGACGCCCCCATATCACTAACACAGATAAGCCCCAAGCTCCTAAGGATCCTCAAACAATTTGCACCCTTCGGCCCAGGGAATATGGCACCCCTTTTTATGGCAGACAATCTTCGGGATGTGGGTTTTGCAAAACGTGTTGGGGAAGACGGGAAACATTTACGACTTTCGATTACACAGGACGGGACGCTTCCGATAGGGGCCATCGGGTTCAATCTTGGAGAGAAATTGCCTTTGGTGAATGGGGACAAAACCTTTAGTGCTGTATTTGCAATAGAGGAGAATGTCTGGAATGGCAGGACCAGTATTCAGTTAAAACTGAAAGACATCAGGTAGCCGTTTCCTTGTAAGAAGAAAGCTGTAGTGCTTCACCGTTAAATTCGGCATAAGTGTAGTAGGTGATCCAATCCCCCAGGTTGATATAGGTAGCTTGTTCCCCTAAAGAAATTTCGAGGGGTAGATGCCTGTGGCCAAAAACAAAGTAATCATAGTGTTTTTCCTCAAGCTTTCGCTTTGCATATTGTACAAGCCACTCTTTGTCTTCCCCAAGGAAATGGATGTCCTCCTTGCCAGAAATGAGTTTGTTTTTGACTGAGAAGTACTGTGCTACCCGTACACCCCAGTCCGGGTGGATCCACCTGAAGCACCACTGTGCAAAGGGATTGGTAAATACTTTCTTCATCCTTTTGAATCCTTTGTCCCCGGGCCCGAGGCCATCCCCATGTCCTATAAAAAAACCTTTGTTATTAATTTGGAACTCCTGTGGGCTGTGGAATACTTCGATGTTGAGTTCTTCCTGGAAATAGCCCTTCATCCACATATCGTGATTCCCAACAAAAAAATACACGCTTATCCCGGAATCAGAAAGTTCTGCGAGTTTGCCAAGCGTCCTGGTGAACCCTTTGGGAACAACGGTTTTATACTCAAACCAGAAGTCAAACAAATCCCCAAGAAGAAAAATAACAGCGGCATCTTTTTTGACCTCATCCAGCCAGGAAACAAATATTTTCTCCCTGCCCAGGCTTAATTCACGTGAAGGTGCCCCCAGGTGGTTGTCACTGGCGAAGTATACTTTCTTGCCTTCAGGGATTCGGATGCTTTTCATGCCGTTACAAAGATAGGGAGCTAAGGGTTGTCACTGGCATACCATTCTGCATAGGCCGTACCCGTCTCCCGTAATTTAAGTGAATGCAGGCTTAGGTTCTCGGGGAGCCTCTTTTGTATACGGGCAGCAAAATCGATTACCATATTCTCGCTTGTCGGTTGATAATCTGCCAGGATCACTTTGTGCCCCCTGGATTCCAGTTCGCGGGCAAGTTCAAGATGTGGGGTATTCTTATTGAAAACGGTGGCATGGTCAAAAGGGTCAACCACCTCTTCCTTTACGATCTTTTTAAGGTCACCAAAATCAATAACCATCCCTAGCTTAACATGATTGGTATCAGATATCGGACTTCCCAAAACTGTAACGGACAGGTGATAACTGTGTCCGTGTACGTTCCTGCATTTTCCGTCATATCCGTACAAGGCGTGCCCGGTTTCAAAAGTAAATTCCTTTGTAATTCGAATCTTATCCATGCCTAATAATTACTGGAGCAACTGGCCAATTACCCGACAAAAATAACACAATCAGGGAAGTGTGTGGACGAAGGGTATAGTTTAAGGGTAAAAAGTCTGATAAAATCCCTATTTTTTCATTTTGATCTTTTCCAATACTGCCTTTGTTTCCGGGGAAAGCGCCAGCATACCAGACATTTCTGCCCGTTTTTTCAATAGAGCATCCCAGTTCTCGGTCCCCTCCCAAAGGACCTGCTTCATGGCCTGGAGCGCTGGGCGCTGATAGGAGGCGAGTTTGGCAGCAAAGAATTCTAATTCTTTGTCCATTTCCTTCATCCCGTCGTATACCTTTGAGAAAAGCCCCTTCTCCCTGCACCAATAGGCATTTTTCCATTCTATTGGGGATAAGGCCAGTTCTGCCAGTCCCCCCTTTCCAATTTTGCGTTCTACTGCAGGTGCAATAACCAACGGAGCTATTCCAATACTGATTTCGGAAAGCCTTACTGAAGCCTGTTCCGTGGCGAACACATAATCACAGGCGGCTATCAGTCCAACACCTCCTCCTACGGCCTTGCCCTGTACCCTGCCCAGGATGGGAATGGTGCAGGTACGCATAGCATTTATGACCTTTGCAAATCCTCCGAAAAACCGTTTTCCTTCTTCAATATTGGTGATTTGGAGCAATTCGTCAAAGGAAGCACCCGCACAGAAAGTGCGGTCTCCCTCAGATTTCAAAACAAGGAGGCGTACCTCTGGATTATCGGATATCTGAGTGATCTCCTTTGCTAGTCGGTCCAGCAATTCCATTACAAAAGAATTACCGGCAGGGTGGCCGAATTCCACATAAGCAACTCCCTGGTTTATCCTGGTATATAGACTCCCGTTAGGCCTGGTTGTTTCCATAGATGGACATTTCCTTAAAATTAGCCCTTTTGTAAATAGGGACGAAATTTTTGATTGAACTTCCACCAGAGGGCGCCTCCTCTGATCAGCATCCAAACCGTAATGGCTATCCAACTACCGTGCAAACCTAATTCCAGGGCTTTCCCCAGGAAAAGGGCAGGAATAAAGCCAGCAAATGTTGCCCAGAGCAATACGTTCCTCAGGAATCGCATCTCCCCTAAGCCTTTGAACAGTCCATCAAGGACAAAAGCTACGGCATTCATAGGCAAGGCCAGGATCACCAGGTAGAAAATGGAATAAAAGCTGTCTAAGACCTCCCCGTCATTTGAAAATAAACGGCCCAGTGGTTGGTATAGAAGAAAACCGGCGATTAACAGCACCCCGCTGACCAGCGCACCGTACAGGGAGATTTTCCTCATCAGTTTCCAGAGTCCCTGATAGTCTTTTGCTCCCAGTAATCGCCCTCCCATAATATTGCCAGCGGCCCCATATCCGTCAATGAAGAAAGCGGCAAATAACCAGAGGTTGATAGCGATGGTATGTGCACCGATATATCGGTCACCCAAAGCAGTTGCTTCCCGTACAGCAAGGATTAAAGTTAGGTTCAGGGCAACTGTTCTCACAAAGAGGTTGGCCGTCATCCCAACGAGGCGTAAAAATTCAGGGTTTAGAGGAAATTTGATCTTCAGGGAGATTTCCGTCTTGGAAAGTAAGAGGGAAATGGACATAATGGCCATTACCATTTGAGCTATAAGGCTGGCCCATGCAGCACCTTCCAGGTACATGGGTTCCAATACCCCTGATATCCCATACACCAGTAGAAAATCCAGCAGGATGTTCAATCCGGCACCAACAAGGGCGATCACCATGGGCCAATAGGTGTTTTGTAAGCCGCGGAAGATCCCCATCACTGCAAAAACAAATAGCGTAAGCGGGAATCCCCATACACGGATCTGGTAATAGGTAACGCAATAGGATAGAATCCGTCCCTGGGCGTTAAACAGCCGGAATATACCTTCAGCTGCAAAATAGGTGGAGAGGAGGATGATCAGACTCAGCCCGATATTGAAGTAAATCGCCTGTGCGGGCAGGGTGTGTACCGCTTTGAGCTTCCCCGCTCCAAGGTATTGTGAGATGATGGCGGAAATGGCACTCCTGGTCTGTCCCAATATCCAGATAAGCATAGACAGGAAAGAACCCACTATACCTACAGCAGCCAGGGATTCCACTCCGTACTCAGGGATGTTCCCCACTATGGCGGTATCTGTGATCGATAGCACAGGTTCTGCAATCCCGGCGATGGTCGCCGGAACAGCCAGGCGGTTTATGGTTTTGAAGCTAATTGCGGTTTTCAATTCCGGTGAGGTTAGAGGAGGAGTTCATAACAATAAAAGGGGTGCTCGCTTTGAAGGGGAAGATAAATATCTTCTAATCTAGTATAGCCTCTACTCACGTAAAAGGCCTGGTTCCTTTTGTTCTGGCTAAAGGTGTCCAGCCTGATGGAAGTATATCCGCCTTCCCTGGCCATGGATTCCGCGAAAGTCATAAGTTCCCTGGCATATCCCTTTCTTTGGTGCTCCGGGGCAATTGCCAGCCGGTGGACATATAGATTGTTCCCGCTGGGACTCATCCAGGAAACCGATATGTATTCCGGATCCATAATAGTGGTAAGTGCTATGATCCCTATAAGCTTTTCCCGTTTCCTGAGCACAAATAATTCCCCGCGCTCCACATCCCTCTTTAAAAGGGACTCGGAAGGATAGTGTTCGTTCCACTGGAAGATCCCCTGTGTTATTAAATATCGTCCACAGGCTCTGGTAAGATTAAGGATTTCAGGTAATTCCAGTAACTTTGCCTTTTGAATCATCAGGAGATTCTATATTAAACCGTAAATTTATAGTATTAATCACTAATCTTATGAAGAATATTCTCGTACCAGTAGGCACCTCGCCTTATGCCCATGAGACCCTGCAATATGCCGTGGACTTTGCACTTGAATTCGGATCACAGGTCTATGCCATGGATGTTTTTAATGTCACAGCCGGTGCGGGAAAACTGGTGAATGTTTCTGAGAAAGTAAAGGAAGTCAGTAAGGAACGCCTGAAAGAGATCATTGGCAGGGTGGATAGCAAAGGCGTTGATATAAAAATCGCCACGTACAATGGCGATTTGATAGACGGCCTCAAAGAAGTAGATGATGAACTGGGAATCGATTTAATTATCATTTCCCCAAGGAGTAATGATATAAAGGAAGAATTGTATTTAGGCCATTGTTCCGGGCGTATCGTAAAACGCACGGATATTCCCACGCTTATAGTGCCGAAAGGCAGTGTTTATAAACCCTACAAAAAGATCCTTACGGCCTTTAGATCAGGCATACTAAAGAAGAGAAGGATTTTAGAACCTTTGCGCGCTATCCAGAAAAAATTTGGTGCAACAATCAATTTGTTGTTGGTGAAAACACCTGGATATACAGAAGAAGACCTGCAAATCAATACGAACCTAATGGATCTGACTTCGCGTTTGACCATTACAGAGAATGCCACCACCTATTTGGGTATCATGGAACACATACAGGTAAAACAACCTGACCTGCTCTGCGTTTTCAGGAGGAAACGAGGAATATTCCAAAACCTTTGGGAGAAGAATACAATTCCCAAAGCGGAGTTTTCAGCACGCATACCAGTGCTGGTATTAAGTGTAAAAAAGGATTAGCACTTTAAAATCGCGGGCGGAATTTTGATACTTACCGAAAATGTATTTCCTTTGCCAATCCAAGAAATGGGGGATTAGCTCAGCTGGCTAGAGCGCTTGCATGGCATGCAAGAGGTCA
>NZ_CEYNTP010000194.1:0-5524 GCF_982873095.1 Lentiprolixibacter sp.
ATCCGTTTCATTTTGTAATATTTTTCCTAAAACTAAAAAACTCGCCCCATGGGAGCGAGTTTTTGTTGTGTAAACGCTATTTCCTATGCATCAATGTTCGCATAAACGGCATTTTTCTCAATAAATTCCCTTCTCGGCGGTACCTCATCTCCCATCAGCATAGAGAAAATCCGGTCGGATTCTGTGGCATTGTCGATGGTTACCTGCCTCAGGGTGCGATTCTCCGGGTTCATGGTGGTATCCCACAACTGTTCGGCATTCATCTCCCCCAGACCTTTGTAACGCTGGATAGAAACACTTCCTCCAAAACTTTCCGCGATCTCATCGCGTTCCTTGTCATCCCAGGCATAGCGTTTCTTGTTTCCCTTTTTCACAAGATAAAGTGGCGGTGTAGCGATATACACGTGTCCGTTTTCTATCAATTCGCGCATGTAACGGAAGAAAAAGGTAAGGATCAGTGTCTCAATATGGCTACCGTCCACATCCGCATCACACATAATAATCACCTTGTGATACCGGAGCTTGTCCAGGTTGAGTGCCTTGCTGTCTTCCTCAGTTCCTATGGTTACCCCAAGAGCTGTGTAGATGTTCTTGATTTCCTCATTTTCAAAAACCTTATGCTGCATGGCCTTTTCCACGTTAAGGATCTTCCCCCGCAAGGGTAAGATCGCCTGGAAATTCCGGTCCCGGCCTTGTTTGGCCGTACCTCCTGCAGAATCCCCCTCCACGAGGAAGACTTCGCACTTTCCGGGATCCTGTTCTGAACAATCGGATAACTTTCCGGGTAGGCCCCCTCCAGTCATCACGCTCTTGCGCTGCACCATTTCCCGGGCTTTGGTAGCCGCATGTCTTGCCTGCGCCGCCAAAATTACCTTTTGTACGATCATTTTGGCATCGTCTGGGTGTTCTTCCAGGTAATTGGTCAGCATTTCCGAAACGGCCTGGCTAACCGCAGAAGATACTTCCCTGTTTCCAAGTTTTGTTTTGGTCTGCCCTTCGAACTGGGGTTCGGCGACCTTTACGGACACGATGGCAGTCAGTCCCTCACGGAAATCGTCCCCGGAAACCTCAAACTTGAGTTTTTCCAGCATTCCGGATGAATCTGCATACTTCTTCAGGGTAGTGGTAAGCCCGCGCCGGAAACCGGACAGGTGGGTCCCCCCTTCATGGGTATTGATATTGTTGACATAAGAATGCAGGTTTTCCGTGTAAATCATAGCTACTTCCACAGGAATATCATTCTTTTCCCCTTCCATAGAGATCACGCTCTGGATAAGGGGTTCCCGGTTGCTGTCCAGGAAGCGGATAAATTCCTTAAGCCCATCTTCGCTGTAGAAGGTCTCGCTGATAAATTCCCCTTTTTCGTCCTTTTCCCGCAGATCGGTAATGCTGATGGTAATCCCCTTATTCAGGTACGCCAGCTCACGCATACGGTTCGCCAGGGTTTCATAGCTGTATTCGATAGTCTGGCTAAAGATCTGTTCATCCGGATGAAAGGTCACCACAGTACCGGTTTCCTTGGAGTCACCAACGCTTTTAACCGGGTACAGGGTCTTCCCGCGCTGGTATTCCTGCTCCCATACCTTGCCATCACGGAAAACGGTAGCCTTCAGGTTGTCAGAAAGGGCGTTAACCACAGAAACCCCTACACCGTGGAGTCCACCGGATACTTTGTAGGAGTCTTTGTCAAACTTCCCCCCGGCCCCAATCTTGGTCATAACCACCTCCAGAGCGGATACTCCCTCCTTTTTGTGGAGCCCTACAGGGATTCCCCGGCCGTTGTCTTTAACCGTAATCGAATTGTCTTCGTTTATAGTGACTGATATGGCATCGCAATGGCCACCCATTGCTTCATCAATCGAATTATCTACTACTTCATAAACCAGATGGTGCAACCCCCTTACCCCAACATCACCGATGTACATGGAGGGCCGCATGCGTACGTGTTCAATGCCTTCGAGTGCCTGAATACTATCAGCACCGTAGCTGTTTTGCTTCACTTCTTCGCTCATAAAAAAATATCTGTTTTAGCTCTTGTTTTTGCAATCCAACAAATATACGTAATACCCTATATAATATACGTTTGCTAGAGATTTGACAGTCTTAAGTTATCAACAATTTAACAACAATTTATGATGGGAAATCCTTTTCAGAACTTTTGATCCGGGATATGACAAATATTAGGTTTTCAAATGGGAATTGATTGTACTTTTGTAAGCGAGTTTCATCAAACCATATCTTCGAATGGCTGATTCAAGGACCGCCTCGCTTAAGCTATTACCACAAATACAGAAAGTTGTTGATGTACAGAGCAAGATCATTTACTTTTTACTCAGCATTATCCTTGCTTTTGGACTCACCTATGCCCTATTTGAACCTTCGATGGACAAGGCACAGATCTATGTACTGTTCCTTTTGTTCCTTGCGGTTGGGCTTTGGATTACCGAAGCGATCCCTCCCTTTGCGGTAGGTTTACTCGTCTTTGGTTTTCTCATTTTCGCCATGAACAGCTATTATTCCGAGGTAGACCCGGAAAATGTTCAGACACATTACATCGGATACATCAACTCCTGGTCTAGCAGCGTGATCTGGCTGATGCTGGGTGGTTTTTTTATGGCAGAGGCCATGAGCAAGACGGAATTGGACAAAATGGTATTCCGTATATCTATCTCCCGTTTTGGGACCAAGCCAAAATACATCTTACTGGGCCTGATGCTCACCACGGCACTGTTTTCCATGATCATGTCCAATACGGCTACCACTGCTATGATGATCGCTTCCGTTATGCCCTTTTTAAATACGCTTGACGAGGATTCGCCTTTTGCAAAGGCCATGTTACTCGGTATTTCCGGTTCTGCCTCTATTGGCGGGATGGGGACCCTGATCGGATCGCCGCCAAATGCGATCGCAGTTGAAGCCCTGAATAACAATGGAATAGATATTGGCTTTCTGGAATGGATGATGGTGGGCTTTCCCCTGGCTATCGTATTTACCCTGCTGTTCTGGCTGTTGCTGAGCAAGCGGTACATCCCAAGGGTAAAGGAAATGGTCATCGACGTAGAAGAAGAAGGTAAGGATGCCCCTGACGCCTTTTATAAGATAAAAAGGATCAAAAAGCGGATCGTTCTGGCCGTGCTGGCACTTACCTTACTCCTTTGGTTAACCGAAAAAGTTCACGGTATCCCGGCTTCTGTGGTTTCCCTGTTACCTATTATCCTGTTAACCATGTCTGGCATCATCAGCGGAGATGATGTGCGAAAGCTTCCCTGGGACACGCTGATGCTTGTGGCCGGAGGTTTGGCCCTCGGACTTGCTATCAAGGAAACGGGGCTTGCAAATTTTTACGTGGAAAAGATCCGGCAGTTTGATCTGAACTTCTATGTTCTCGCACTATTTTTTGGATTCCTTACCGTTATCCTTTCAAACATAATGAGCAATACGGCAACAGCTACCATCCTGATCCCGGTGGGGATTATACTTACATTTAATAACCCCGTCATTCTTCCGCTGGTAATTGGTTTGTGCGCATCTGTAGCCTTGTTTTTGCCCATCTCCACACCGCCGAATGCTATTGCCTATAGCACAGGCAAGCTCCAACAGAAAGATTTCCGGTTTGGGGGGGTAAGTCTGGGAGCTACAGGACCATTGATCATAACCCTTTTTGTACTTCTGGTCGCTGCTTACCTGTAGTACAGAAAAAGCACCATCTCTGGTGCTCTGACTGACTAATCAAATAAGCTGATTCAACATACGGCTATTTCATATAAGCGTCTTCATGTACCTGAGCCACGGCCCTTCCTGAGGGATCATTCATATTCCTGAAGGCTTCGTCCCACTCCAGTGCGATCTTTGTACTGCAGGCTACAGAGGGCTCCTGGGGGACTGAAAGGGCAGCAGCGTCGCTGGGGAAGTGCGACTCAAAAATGGCCCGGTAATAATATTCCTCTTTGGTCGTTGGCGTTTGAATGGGGAAACGGTATTGGGCATTGGCCAGCTGATCATCACTGACCTCCTTTTCCACCAGTTCCTTCAGGGTATCGATCCAACTATACCCTACCCCATCGGAGAATTGTTCTTTCTGCCGCCAGGCAACACTTTCCGGAAGGTAATCCTCAAACGCTTTCCGAACTACCCATTTTTCCATGCGTTCCCCATTGATCATTTTGTCACTGGGGTTGATCCGCATCGCCACGTCGATAAATTCTTTATCAAGAAAGGGCACCCTGCCTTCAATACCCCATGCTGCCAGGGATTTGTTTGCCCTGAGGCAATCATACATGTGCAGTTTTTTCAATTTGCGCACGGTTTCTTCATGGAAATCCTTAGGGCTCGGTGCCTTGTGAAAATACAGGTACCCCCCGAAAAGCTCATCGGCGCCTTCTCCGGATAGCACCATTTTAATCCCCATGGATTTGATCACACGCGCCATCAGGTACATTGGGGTGGATGCACGTATAGTAGTGATATCATAGGTTTCCAGGTTATAGATCACATCCTTGATAGCATCAAGGCCTTCCTGGATGGTAAATTTGATCTCATGGTGAACGGTACCGATATGGTCGGCAACTTTGCGGGCTGCGGCAAGATCCGGGGAACCTTCGAGTCCAACCGAAAAAGAATGGAGCTGGGGCCACCAGGCATCCGTTTTGTCATCTGATTCTACCCGTTTTTGGGCAAACTTTTTGGCAATGGCTGAAGTAACTGATGAGTCCAACCCACCAGAAAGCAACACCCCATAAGGTACATCAGACATCAGCTGACGGTGAACAGCCGCTTCCAAAGCTTCCCTGATCTCTGCTATTTGGGTTGCATTCTCTTTCACAGCGTCATATTCCATCCAGTCACGGGTATACCAGCGTTTTACTTCTCCATCCTTGCTGTACAGGTAATGGCCGGGAGGGAACAGCTCGATCTTGCTGCAAAACCCTTCCAGTGCCTTTAACTCCGATGCCACGTAAAAGGTCCCGTTCCTGTCCCAGCCCATATAGAGCGGAATAATCCCCATGTGGTCCCTGGCAACAAAATATTCGTCCCTGGCGGCATCGTAAATGGCAAATCCAAAAATGCCATTGAGGTCATCGAGAAAATCTATACCCTTTTTCTGGTAGAGGGCCAGGATCACTTCACAATCAGACTGTGTGCTAAAGTTATAGCCCCCACCGAATTGCGTCCGCAATTCCCTGTGGTTGTATATTTCACCATTGGCTGCCAGGACCAGGCTGCCATCGGGACTATATAGTGGTTGTTTCCCGGATGCCGGATCCACTATGGCCAGGCGCTCATGGGCCAGGATAGCATTTTCATTAGCATATATCCCACTCCAGTCAGGCCCCCGGTGCCTGACTTTTTTAGACATTTCCAAAAGTTGGGGTCGCAACCCCTCGGCTTTTTCCTTCAGGTCGAAGGCACATACAATACCACACATAGTATATTAATAATAATTAGGAGCCAAAGATTTGGTTTATTGTTATAATATCAAACATTAAATGCTATATTTATTTATTTTTTTAATATAATATTGAAT
>NZ_CEYNTP010000195.1:0-5448 GCF_982873095.1 Lentiprolixibacter sp.
GAACAGTATAACCTGCTGGAGGGAGAAGCCAACCTTTTCTTCGAGGGTACCTTTGTTGGAAAATCCATTTTGGATGTGCGTACTGCTTCGGACACCCTGCAATTGTCATTGGGCAGGGATAAGAATATTGTCATCAACAGGGAAAAGAAAGCCGATTTCTCCTCCAAAAAGTTTGTCGGCACACGCAAAGAAGAAAGGCGTCATTGGGAGATCAGTATCAAGAACAACAAACAGGTGCCGGTTAGGTTGGATGTATACGACCAGATCCCTGTATCTACCCTGGATGAGATCAAGGTAGAACTTGTGAACCGGTCCAAAGGCAAGTTCAACTCAGAAAATGGGGAAATCAAATGGGAACTGCAGATTATGCCCAGGGAGCAACAGATGCTACAGCTGGAGTACCTGGTGAAATACCCGCGTAACCGCCGTTTATACCTGGAATAAGATGAAGTTCTTTTCAAAATCCACAGCTTTACTTATGGCGTCCATTGTATTTGTGTCCTGCGCCAGGAATGCAGATATGGCCGAACTTCTGCCGGATAGTTGGGTGTTGGTTTCCGGGGCAGGCGAAGATACCCTGTATTTTGAACGTACCCCCTACTCTGAAAACATGAAAGGATTTCGGATGGAAATCCGCCCGGATGGAGAGTTTGTCGACGCGCTTTTTGTATACCAGCTCGATTCGCTTTGTAAAAGGGTTTTCTACAATCAGGGGAAATGGGTCCTGAACACAAAAGACAGTCTGCTGGAAACCACAGTGCACGTCAATTTAAGTTATACCCGATCCCGCATCCTGAAGGTGGATGAAACAGAATTAGTCCTGGTAGGACTGCAGTCGGATTAATGCCCCAGTGGGGTTTTTACTACCTTTAGGGGAACTGGCAATAGACCAACAACCAACAACCATTAACCAACAATGAATAACAACATGAAACTAGGAACCTTTTCCCTCAGCCTTACCGTCAAAGACATCCAGGCCTCCCTGGGATTTTACGAAAAACTGGGGTTTACGAAATTTCACGGGGATATCACCCAGAACTGGCTTATCCTCAAAAATGGCAACTGCACCCTGGGGCTGTTCCAGGGGATGTTTCCAAAAAACATCCTCACCTTTAATCCGGGTTGGGATGCCAATGCCCAAAACCTGGAAAGCTTGACCGATGTAAGGGACATACAGGCCAAACTAAAGGCACAGGGGCTATCTATCACAACAGAAGTAGCAACAGGTACTGAAGGTCCGGGAAGCCTGGTTATAGAGGACCCGGACGGCAACCCCATCCTGATCGACCAACACGTCTAGACAAAGAGGAATCTACGGTGTATAACTTGGCCCAAGGTCACTGGAATCTTTTGGTAACATTCCTTATCTTCCGGACGTTCAAATTGAGCCTATTTCTCTATGAAAACATTATACGTTTATGTCCTGCTCCTATTTGCGGGTTCCCTTACTGCACAAGATTTTTCCATTTTTGAATACCGCAATGTGGGCCCTTACCGGGGCGGACGGGTAACCACCGTCTCCGGGATTGCTTCCCAGCCAGGCACTTTTTATTTCGGGGCTACCGGTGGAGGTGTATGGAAAACTACAGATTACGGAACTTCCTGGAACAATATTTCTGACGGCTTCTTTAAAACTCCCTCTATCGGAGCTATTGCCGTTGCACAGAACGATCCTAACATTCTGTATGTTGGAACCGGCTCTGACGGCTTACGCAGCAACGTCATCGAAGGCAAAGGCATGTACAAATCCATCGATGCCGGGGAAAACTGGATGGAGATCGGACTGCAAAATACAGGACAGATTGGTGGGGTCCGAATACACCCGCTCGACCACAATACGGTCTATGTTGCTGCCATAGGGCGCGCCTTCCAGTCCAACCCGGAAAGGGGTGTATATAAAACTACAGACGGGGGTAAAAGCTGGGAAAAGGTCCTCTATATTTCCGATAAAACCGGGGTTTCTGATGTGGAACTTTTGCCCAACAACCCCAATATCCTTTTTGCTGCTGCCTGGAAGGCGGAGCGCAAACCCTGGACGATCATCAGCGGGGGTACCCAAAAAGAAGGTGGGATCTATAAGAGTATCAATGGTGGAAGGAGTTGGACCAAGATTGAAAAGGGGCTGCCCGGTGGTCTGATTGGAAAGATCGATATTGAGGTATGTCCGGCAGACTCCCGGATCGTATACGCCCTTGTAGAGGCTCCTGGAGACGAAGGCGGGCTCTACAAGTCCACTGACCAGGGGGAAACCTTTACCCAGGTGTCTTCCCACAAAGGCATCCGTACCCGTCCATTTTACTATACTAACCTTAAGGCAGACCCAAAAAGCCCGGACATTCTTTACGCCATGGCCACCGGCTATTACAAGTCTACAGACGGGGGTAAGAGCTGGTCCAGAATGCGGCCACCACATGGTGATAACCACGACATGTGGATCAACCCCAACAACACAGATCTCTTTATCCAGAGCAACGATGGGGGTGCCAATGTAACCCACAATGGCGGGAAGACCTGGTCTACTCAGTTCAACCAGCCCACGGCGGAGATCTATCAGGTGGAGGTAGACAACCAGTACCCCTACTGGCTGTACGGCGGGCAACAGGACAATTATTCCACAGTGGCCGTACCCAGTTTACCTCCTTATGGGGTACAGGCTTCCGGTATTGGTTATATACAGAACACCGGGGGTTGTGAAACAGGTCCGGCAGTCCCCCACCCTACCAACCCGGACATTGTATATTCCAATTGCAAAGGCCGATTTACAGTATACAACAAACGCACGGGTACGGAACAATCTTATTATGTCGGGGCTTCTAATATGTATGGACATAATCCCAAAGACCTGAAGTTCAGATTTCAGCGAGTGTCTCCCATACATGTCTCCCCACATGATCCCAAGGTCATTTACCATACATCTCAATACGTCCACATGACTAAGGACGAGGGCAGGACCTGGAACATCATTTCCCCGGACCTTACGGCCTTTGAAGACGACAAACAGGTAATTTCAGGGAGTCCGATCACACGGGATATCACCGGGGAAGAATTTTACAGCACCATATATGCTATACGGGAGTCACCTGTGCAAAAAGGCGTGATCTGGGTGGGGGCCAATGACGGACCTGTCCATGTAACACGGGATGGCGGGGAAACCTGGGCTAAGGTCACCCCTAAAAAACTTCCTCCGGGTGGTCGCGTGGATGCAGTAGAACCCTCTCCGCATGATCCTGCCAAAGCGTACATCAGCGTGTTGCGGTACCAGTTGGGCGACCGTAAACCCTATATCTACAAGACTGAGGATTTCGGGGCGAGTTGGGAATTGCTAACTCCGGGAAGCAATGGGATCCCAAAAGACTATCCCACCCGGGTGGTCCGGGAAGACCCGGTACGGGAAGGGCTGTTGTTTGCCGGTACCGAATACGGGATGTTCGTTTCCCTTGATGATGGCAAAAACTGGAAACCCTTCCAGCAAAACCTCCCGGTAACCCCGATCACCGATCTGAAAATACACCGGGGCGATATTGCCCTGTCCACCATGGGACGCTCTTTCTGGGTGCTGGACAATATAGAACCCTTGCGCTACGGGGATTTTGAAAAAGTGGATACCCCTGTTCTGTTACCCAGGGCCAAAACCATACGTTACAGAATGCCTTCTGGTGCATGGGGCAGCAATACCCCTGATTACCCCACCCCATCGGTTATCTTTGACTATTACCTGCCGGAGGGAGGTAAGCTAGTGCAATTGGAAATCCGAGATCAGGAAGGAGCCGTTATTGCCTTTACCAATGACAGTACGGCAACAACAACAGATCCTGATCAACCCAGGGCCATACGTGATATGAGTACGGAATTCACCACCTATCTGCTCAACAAACAACTGACAGCCAACAAAGGCTGGAACCGTTTCCATTGGGATATGCGTATGCCCGGACCATGGAGTACACAGAAAAGCCGAAGATTCCGAAACGGGCCCATGGTACAACCAGGCAAGTATGAAGCTTCCCTGAATTCACCAGGTGCTAAAACCATTGCCTTTGAATTTGAAATCGTTCCGGACCCCAGGGTTCTGGAATCCGGAGTAACCAAGGCCGATATACAAGCCCAGGTTGATTTTCAAATCAAAGTAAGGGATAAGCTCAGCGAAGCGCTTCAACTACAGGACAAGCTTGAACAACAACTTAAGGCCTTAAACAAGAATGGCAATGATGCCGAGAAGATAGCTGCCCTGGAGGCTGTATTAGCCAGGCTCAAGACCAAAGAAGGTATTTATGAACAGCCCATGCTGGTGGCCCAATGGTCGTACCTGTATTCCATGGGCAACCAGGCTGACCAGGTTCCTGGAAAGGATGCTTATGATCGCTATGAGCAATTGTCTAGGGAACTGGATGCCCTAAAAAAAGAGTTGAACTAAATTCCTTATTTTAGTTTTGTAAATAATTTCTGACAAGAATGAAGCAAAACATCTACTACGCGTTTTTAATTGCCCTGGGGATTGTTCTGGGTGGCAGGATCCTGAATTGGTTTATTGAATTCCCTGCGGCAATCGAGCGCCTTCTGGATATTGTTATGTTTTTATTGCTGGGTATTTTATGGCTGGGGTTTGCCTGGGCATTTAATCAGAAATATATCAAAACACTCTTTGTTATGGGGGGAATCCTTTTCCTGGTCCACCCGTGGATCTCCCTACCCGATTACCTTTCTGGTTTGCTTGTGGTACTGGCATTTTTGCCCTGGATTCTTGTGAAAATTAAACCTGAACGTTTCGCTTAGGATGCCATTACGACTGCGGAAGGTATTATTTTCCAGTTATTTATCCTGTTCATAACCCCGTTAAAAACTTCTATTTTCTGGGAAGGAGGGCGCTTTTTCAAAGTGCTACCTTTATTAAAACTTCTTGTGATGAACCAAAGATCCGAAGATCTGCTTGGGTTACGTCCCGTAATCGCCCATGCCAGAATCAGCCCGGAGATGAGCGCAGACGAGCGCTTCCAGAATGCCACACTTAGGCCCGTCATCAAATTTCAAAACAACTTGTTAGTCGCTGCTTTCAGAAACTATATCGGAAAGCATAAGAACGGGTTTTTTGAGTTGTCCCTGGAAAAGCAGCTCGCCTTTGTGGAAAATGCCATACAGAAAGACATCAAATTCCGGAATTCCCTCAAAGGCATGATTATCGGGCAATTCACCATTGAGGAATACGAACATTATATTACCAATTCCTCTTCCCTGAACAAGCGGATGATGAACATGGTGATTGAAAGGTTAAAAGACCAGATCCAGCTCTTTAAAGCCCCGGCGTTAGTCTAAGAGGGATTCCCCGTTGAGGTTGGTCGTCAGGATGTCACTCATGAGGTCAAAGTAGGGTCGTATCGCCTTAAAGGAATCGTTGACCGTGGACAGGAAATCAGGGGCAGTCACCTCCTGGTCTGAAAAATTCCGCACAAAGAT
>NZ_CEYNTP010000196.1:0-5446 GCF_982873095.1 Lentiprolixibacter sp.
TTTCTAGGACTTCAACTAACCTCCAGCATTTTGTCTTGCTCAAAGGGCGGGTTTCCATAATCCGCACGGTATCGCCGATATTGCAATCATTGGTCTCATCGTGCGCCACGTACTTTTTGGTCCGCAATACGAACTTTCCATACATAGGGTGCTTTACCCGCTTTACTTCAGAAACCACAATGGACTTCTCCATTCTGTTACTGGTAACTACGCCTATCCTTTCTTTTCTTAAATTTCTTTTTTCCATAAAGCAGAACCCATTATTGGTTTTCCCTTTTTGTTAATTCTGTTGCCAATCTTGCCACGGTTCTTCTCGCATTCCTAATTTGAAGCGGATTTTCCAATGGTGTCACGGAGTGTGCCATTTTTAAGTCAGCGTACTGCTTTTTTAAAACGGCAATCTTTTCCTTTAGTTCCTCAACGGACATTTCCTTTACTTCAGACTGTTTCATGGTCCTATCAGTGTTTTATGCCTCCTCGTAATCGCGGGCAACAATAAATTTCGTTCTTACTGGTAATTTCTGAGCCGCAAGCCTCAGGGCTTCCTTGGCTATATCCATCGGGACTCCACCGACTTCAAACATGATACGTCCCGGCTTTACTACGGCCACCCAGTATTCCGGGGCCCCTTTACCTTTACCCATACGTACCTCAAGCGGTTTTTTAGTAATGGGCTTATCCGGGAAGATCTTGATCCACAATTGTCCCTGGCGCTTCATGTAACGGGTCGCCGCTACACGGGCTGCCTCTATCTGCCGGGAGGTAATAAAGCTGGAATCCATGGATTTTATTCCAAACATCCCGTTCGAAAGCCTGTGCCCCCTCTGGGAATTCCCTTTCATTCGGCCTTTCTGCGCCTTGCGGTATTTTGTTCTTTTTGGCTGTAACATTTGCTATTACTTAAATGTTATTTTCTTCGTCGTTTTTTCCGGGCATCCTGTTTTCCTTTAGACTGTCCTTTAGACATTCCTACAAGGGGTGAAAGCTCACGCTTACCATAAACCTCGCCTTTCATGATCCATACTTTTACTCCAAGCCTACCGTAGGTGGTATGGGCTTCTTCCAGGGCGTAATCGATATCCGCCCGGAATGTGGACAATGGAATTCTTCCATCCTTATAAGATTCCGTACGGGCCATTTCTGCTCCGTTAAGTCGTCCTGCAATCTGAATCTTGATTCCTTCGGCGTTCATACGCATGGCGGCTGCAATGGCCATTTTGATAGCGCGTCGGTAGGAGATCCGGTTTTCGATCTGCCGGGCTACACTGGCGGCAACAAGGTTGGCATCCAGTTCCGGCCTTTTGATCTCGAAGATGTTGATCTGCACCTCCTTGTCGGTTATCTTTTTCAACTCTTCTTTCAGCTTATCTACTTCCTGACCGCCTTTACCGATAATGATACCGGGACGGGCCGTGGTGATGGTCACCGTGATGAGCTTGAGCGTACGCTCTATAATCACCCTGGAAACACTGGCTTTTGCCAGACGGGCGTGGATGTATTTCCTGATCTTGTCATCCTCGGCAAGCTTATCTCCATAATCGTTTCCGCCATACCAGTTGGATTCCCATCCGCGGATGATCCCAAGCCTGTTTCCTATTGGATTTGTTTTTTGTCCCATATTTCTCGCTAGCTTTCTGCGTTATTTCTTGCTCCCAAAACCAAGGTCACATGGTTGGAACGTTTTCTTATTCTGTGTGCCCGTCCCTGAGGAGCAGGTCGCAACCTTTTCAGCATACGCGCGCTGTCTACTTTGATCTCCTTAACAAACAGGTCGGCGCTTTCTATATCAGCATCCTCGTTCTTGGCCTGCCAGTTAGCAAGGGCAGACAACAAGAGCTTTTCCAGTCTCCGGGAAGCTTCCTTCTGGCTGAACCTCAGTATGGCCAGCGCTTTTTCCACACCTTCTCCCCTTACCAAATCTGCTACCAGACGCATTTTACGGGGCGAAGTAGGGCAATTGTTAAGTTTGGCAAAGGCCAGCTGGGCCCTTTCCTCCTTAAGCCTCTCGGCCATTTGTCTTTTTCGTACTCCCATAGCTTACTTACTTTTTACCTTTGTTCTTAGCCCCTGCATGCCCACGGAAAGAGCGTGTTGGGGAAAACTCACCCAGCTTGTGACCTACCATGTTTTCGGTTACGTACACAGGAACAAATTGCTTCCCGTTGTGCACTGCGATGGTCTGCCCTACAAAATCAGGGGTGATCATCGATGCCCTTGACCAGGTTTTGATCACGGTTTTCTTACCGGATTCTATGTTTTGCTGGACTTTCTTATCCAGGCTGTAGTGAACGTAAGGTCCTTTTTTTAAGGAACGTGCCATTATTCTTTACGTTTTATTTCTTTCTTCGTTCAATTATATATCGGTTGGAATCCTTGGTCCTGGAACGGGTCCTGTAACCTTTGGCCGGGATACCGTTTTTAGACCTTGGGTGTCCTCCGGAAGCGCGGCCTTCCCCACCACCCATCGGGTGGTCTACCGGGTTCATCGCTACCGGACGTGTTCTCGGCCTCCTTCCCAGCCACCTGCTTCTACCCGCCTTACCGGATACAACCAACTGGTGGTCTGAGTTGGACACTGCTCCGATGGTTGCGAAGCAGTTAGCGAGAACCATCCTAGTTTCCCCTGAAGGCAACTTAATCGTTGCGTATTTCCCTTCCCTTGCCATCAACTGGGCAAAGGTTCCGGCGCTCCTCGCCATTACGGCACCCTGTCCGGGCCGCAATTCGATGCAGGATATGATGGTTCCCAAAGGAATATCGCTCAACGGCATGGCGTTTCCGATTTCCGGAGCCACCTTGCTACCTGATACAATCTCCTGACCAAGCTTCATCCCGTTCTGAGCGATGATGTAACGCTTCTCCCCGTCCTTGTATTCAACAAGGGCGATAAAAGCCGATCGGTTGGGATCGTACTGAATGGACTTCACTTCTGCTTTAACATCCTGTTTGTCTCGCTTGAAGTCGATAATACGATACCTTCTTTTGTGACCCCCACCTCTGTGGCGCGTGGTCATCTTTCCTTGACTGTTCCTACCTCCCGTTCTTTTTAACGGAGCAAGCAAGCTTTTCTCCGGCTTATCAGCAGTAAGCGCGTCAAATCCGTTTACTACTTTAAAACGCTGCCCGGGGGTGATCGGTTTTAATTTTCTAACTGACATCTCGCGTCTTTATAGATTACTGTAAAAATCAATAATATCCCCGTCTTCCACGTCTACGATGGCTTTCTTGTAGGCATTGGTCTTGCCTTGCTGTACGCCTGTCTTCGTATACCGTGTTCTTCGGGTAGGACCGTAATTCATAGTGCGGACCTTCTTGACCGACACTCCATAGGTCTCCTCAACTGCATCCTTGATCTGCAGTTTATTCGCCCTGGGATCAACAACAAAACCATAGCGATTGTACAGCTCGCTGTCGTTGGTCATCTTCTCCGTAATGATAGGTTTAATCAACGCCCTCATGGCCCTTACTTATTTAAATTTGATTCAATTCCTTCCAGCGCACCTTCGAGAAGCACGATATTGTTGGCATTCAATATTTTGTAAGTGCTTAATTCTGAATTAGTTACAACCTCAGAACCTTTCAAATTGCGCGACGACAAATATACGTTATTATTTGTATCGCCCAAGACGAAGAGTGACTTTTTGTTTTCAATGCCAAGCGACTTCAGGATCGCGACAAAATCTTTGGTTTTCGGACTGTCTAACTGGAAGTCCTCCACTACCATGATCGCTTTCTCCTTTTGCTTGATGCTGAGCGCCGATTTACGGGCCAGTCGCTTCACGTTTTTGTTTACCTTCTGACCGTAATCCTTGGGACGAGGTCCAAAAATCCGACCTCCGCCACGGAAGATGGGAGACTTGATGCTCCCTGCACGTGCCGTTCCGGTGCCTTTTTGCTTTTTGATCTTACGGGTACTTCCCGCAATTTCAGCACGCTCTTTGGACTTGTGGGTTCCCTGCCGCTGGTGGGCCAGGTACTGTTTCACATCCAGATAAATAGCGTGGTTGTTAGGTTCCACTTTATAAACAGCATCCGAAAGATCTGCTTTCCGACCTGTATCTTTTCCCTTGATGTCTAATACGGCTACCTTCATTACTTCTCAATAGTTACGTATGCATTCTTATGACCCGGAATACATCCCTTTACGACAAGGAGATTCTTTTCCGGAACTACTTTTACCACCCTAAGGTTTTGCACTTTTACCGTTTCACCACCCATGCGGCCGGCCATTCGCATTCCTTTGAAGACCCGTGACGGATAGGATGCTGCCCCGATAGACCCGGGGGCCCTAAGTCGGTTATGCTGTCCGTGAGTAGCCTGTCCGACACCGCCAAAGCCGTGTCGCTTAACAACCCCCTGGAAGCCTTTTCCCTTCGAGGTGGCTGCCACGTCAACAAATTCTCCTTCCGTAAAAAGGTCAACACCCAGGGTGTCTCCCAGTTTGTACTCACCTTCAAAATCCCGGAACTCAACGACTTTTTTCTTGGGAGAAGTACCTGCTTTTTTAACATGACCCAGTTCGGCCTTGTTCGCACGCTTTTCTGCCTTGTCATCGAAACCGAGCTGAAGGGCATTATACCCGTCTACCTCTTCGGTTCTGACTTGGGTAACGATGCATGGCCCAGCTTCAATAACCGTACAGGGAATGTTTTTCCCGTTGTCATCGAAGATGCTGGTCATGCCGATCTTTTTTCCAATTAACCCAGACATACTTATTTATTTATTAATTCAATTTTTACTTAATTTCCTGACAAAAAAACAGGGCCAAAAACAATTCGACCCCGAATTCATTTTTGTTACCGTTTTTCCTTCGCGAAACGCTCCGGACATGTCAGCCGCCTTATACAAAGGCGAACTATATTTCCTTATACCTTTATCTCCACCTCAACACCACTGGGAAGCTCGAGCTTCATAAGGGCATCGATGGTCTTGGAGGAGGAACTGTAAATATCCAGCAAACGCTTATATGAGCTCAACTGGAATTGCTCCCTTGACTTTTTATTTACGTGCGGTGAACGCAATACCGTAAAAATCCGCTTGTGCGTTGGCAATGGAATAGGGCCGGTTACTACCGCTCCCGTTGTCTTCACCGTCTTTACGATCTTTTCGGCAGATTTGTCTACCAGGTTGTGATCGTAAGATTTAAGTTTTATTCTGATTTTCTGACTCATTTTTTTCTTCCTTAAGCGGTTACACCAGTTGCCATTTTAATTACTTCCTCAGCCAGGTTGGAAGGGGTTTCAGCATAGTGGGAGAATTCCATAGTGGAGGTCGCCCTACCTGAGGAAAGTGTCCTCAGCGCCGTAACATATCCAAACATTTCTGATAAGGGTACTTCCGCTTTGATCACCTTGGATCCTGAACGGTCATCCATATTGTTAACCTGTCCCCTCCTGCGGTTCAGGTCACCTACAACGGGACCCATATATTCCTCGGGAGTAACTAC
>NZ_CEYNTP010000197.1:0-5430 GCF_982873095.1 Lentiprolixibacter sp.
TGTAGGTAACCGTAGAAACCGGTGCTTTTGTGTTTTTTAGATCCTTCATGCTCATTTTGTAGGGTTATCTTGTTCTTTTGTATAGGTATTCAACTCTTTTTCAATTTTGTCGGCCAGGTCCCGGGCTGCTTTGGCGTATTTTGTTTCAGGGTAATAACGTATGAGGTTTTCATATGCTCCCATAGCCTCCTCTAATCGCTCTTGTTTTTTATCCTCCGTGCTGTTCAGGGCCAGATTACTGGTTGCCTCAATCTTGTAATAGTAGGCATCTTCACGAAAAACAGAGCCGGGGTGATCTGAGATAAAATTATCCAGGGCAGCAATGGCCGATACATTATAATCCAGAAAATATGATTTTCCCAACTTAGTGAACTGCCGGGCAATTTCAAATGCTTTCTTTTCTTTTTTGGTTGTAAGTTCTTTAGCCATGGCATTGGCTTCCGGCAGGTATTCAGAATTTGGATAGGTATTGATGAACCCCTGCAGTTTTACCAGCGCTTTATCCGTATCTGTCTGGTCAAGAGAGTACCTTGGCGAAAGCATGTAATAGCTCTTTGCACCCAGAAAAGACGCTTCTGCAGCCTTGTCACTCTTGGGATAGGACTTTATAAACCTTTCGAACTGGTACCCAGCAAAATTATAATCCCGGATCTGGAAATAGGTATTTGCCAGGAAAAACTGCACCCGTTCTCCCTGTGGCTTTCCTGCAAAGCGCGGGGCAATTTGTTCAAGCAGGCGATTGGCCCGCTTATAGTCCCCTTCGTTGTAGAATTTCTCTGCAAGGTCATACTTGGCTTTGGTGTCCTCGTTCTTCAGCACCTTCTGATATTCATTGCAGGAACCCAGAACAGAAACAACCAACAAAAGGACAAGGTAACGCTTCATTTTAAAAAACATTTGGCAAAATTAGGATTTTCAGGCGGAATAAAAAACAATTTAATTGAACCTAAGGTAGTTATCCCCGGGCATTGCAGAAATGCATTTAGGGAAGATTTAACGTATTCCGGCAGGAAGTTTCAAGGCGGCCACATAATCTGCAATACGCGATTTAAGGGCTGCAGTAGCTTCCACAAGGGGTAATCTCACATAAGCATCGCAAATTCCAATATGCTCTAACATGGCTTTTATCCCAGTGGGGTTGCCTTCCTCAAATATGAGCTGCATTCCCTCCAAAAGCTGTTCCTGGATGGTGTTCGCCTGGGTAGATTGACCTGCTGCTGCCGCCTTCATCATGGCAGAAAAGTTGCCGGGTATTGCCTGGCCCAGCACCGAAATCACCCCGTGGCCTCCCATTTCAACCGTAGCTTTGGCTGTGGTATCGTCTCCGGATATCACGAGAAACCCTTCTGGGCTTGCCGTTATCAGATACCGGATCTGCTCCAGGTCACCTGAGGCTTCCTTTACCCCAATAATATTTTCACAATCCCTGGCCAGGCGGAGTACCGTATCAGGCAAGACATTGCTTCCGGTCCTCCCGGGTACATTGTAGAGAATTATTGGCCTGGAACTCGCACTGGCAACGGCTTTGTAATGCTGATATATCCCTTCCTGGGAAGGTTTGTTGTAGTAGGGCGAAACAGATAAGACAGCAGAAAAAGGAGATAAATCCATTGCTTTTAACTCCTCTGTAAGGGCTTGGGTATTATTTCCTCCCATTCCGATGACCAAGGGTAATTGATCCTTGTTTTCCTGAACAACGATGTCTATTACTAACTGTTTCTCCCTTTTGTTAAGGGTAACCGCTTCTCCAGTAGTCCCAAGCACTACAAGATAATCGAGCCCTCCGTTTATGCAATGCCTTACCAAAGCCCGGAGGGCATCCGTGTCTACCGTCAATGCTTCTGTGAAAGGGGTTACCAGGGCAACGCCCGTTCCTTGCAATTCCTTCATACTGCCAACTCGTTTAACACATTGAGGTATTTGGTTACCTCGTTTTTAAAAATGTCAAAATCGTTCAAGGGACAATCCAGGATAATATCGTTGAACGTTTTATCCACTTTGCTAAACCCTACTTTGATACGGGCTTTCGTTTTTAAAGTCATCAACTGCAGCATAATGTTTTTCTCCGTGTAATAGTTGATCAGCACATCATACTCCCGGCTTAAAAATTCCCCTGCATAACTGTTCTCAATATCCCCATTCCAACCTAAATCCTTATCCGAAAAGACCGGCGTGGCATATGGAGAGTTCTGGTCATATTCCTTTTTATAACCGATTACTTTAACGGCGTTCGGATGTAATTTAAAAAGGGTCACAAATTCTTCAAAAGCCTCGGGCTGGGGGAACTTATCCAGGTCAACAATCACCCCCACAAGGTGGATTCCGGGCTTCCTGCTGCTCATCGGCCTGGGCGGACTTTCCAGTTCCGCCTTCATATATTTAAGGGCGGATTTATGCTTGAACCTGCCTTTAAGTCCCTTGAAAAACATGTATCTTTACATTTCTGCAAAGGTAACCAATATACAGGCTTCTCTGACGCTAAGTTAAAAAGCAACATGAACTTAAAAACACAACATTTTGTTGCATTTGTAACAATTTTACTTGTTTTGGGTTGCCGCCAGGGACCACCTACCCTAAAGGCAATTGAAGGCAGGCAACTTTCCATTTCTGACTCCCTCATGGCGGTAGATAGTCTGGAACAGTTTATCCTTCCTTATCGCAATAGGGTCAACGAGGTACTGGACAGTGTTTTGGCCTACGCCCCCTACCCCATTACCAAAAGCGACGGAAAGTGGAATAGCTCTGCAGGGAATCTGATGGCCGACATCCTACTGGAACAGGCAGATCCGATATTCCAAAAACGGACTGGAAAATCAGTAGATTTTGTCCTTCTGAATCACGGGGGTATCCGAAGTATCATAAGTGAGGGTCCGGTTACGGCCCGGACAGCTTATGAAGTTATGCCCTTTGAGAACCAAATCGCTGTGACAAAACTGAAGGGTCCGGCCGTAAGAGCGCTGGTTAGTTTCCTTATCCGTTCCGGCAGGCCCCATCCCATAGCGGGAATTAAAATTGTGCTTGATGCTCAGAAAACCCTGCAATCCGTAACTATACAGGGAAAACCCTTTGATGAAACTCAGGAGTACTACATTGCCACCTCTGATTATCTGGTAAAAGGAGGTGATGAAATGGGGTTTTTTGGTCAGAGCGATACCATTTATACGCTTGACTACAAGGTCAGAAATGCCATGATCGATTTTTTTAAAAAGGTAGACACGCTAAAACCTGAAGTAGACGGTCGCTTTACACAACTCAACTAATGGACAGAAGACAATTCATCGGAAAATCAGCTGCAGGGGCAGCGTTGGTAGCTTCGGGAGGGCTTGCCCTGGATTCCTGTTCTTTGTCTGGTAAAAAACACATTACCATCTTACATACCAATGACGTGCACAGCCATATTGACCCCTTTCCGGCAGACCATTCCAGATATGCTAATATGGGAGGTTTGGCCAGAAGGGCGGGACTTGTGGAACGCATCCGCCAGGAAAATCCGAATACCCTTCTTTTGGATGCTGGGGATATCTTCCAGGGAACACCTTATTTCAATTTTTACGGCGGGGAACTGGAGTTCCGACTCATGAGCAAAATGGGGTATGATGTAGCCACTATCGGCAATCACGATTTCGATAATGGCATCGAAGGGCTCCTTGCGCAAATGCCCTATGCTGGCTTTGAATTCGTTTCTGCCAACTATGATTTCAGTAACACCGTTATGGATGGTTTCGTAAATCCATATACCACCCGGATCCTGGACGGGATCAAAGTGGGTATTTTTGGACTGGGAATAGCGTTAGACGGACTGGTACTTCCAGAATTATATAGAGAAACCCGTTATCTAGATCCTGTTGAAATCGCACAGGATATGAGCCGGGTATTGCGGGAAGAGGAAGGCTGTGAACTGGTTATCTCCCTTTCCCATTTGGGATATGAATACCGAAATCCCAATATTCCAAGTGATGTTCTCCTGGCATCAAAAACGGATGGGATCGACCTTATTATTGGCGGGCACACCCATACCTTCCTGAAAGAACCGGTAATACGACCCAACCGCAAGGACCAAAAGGTGTTGATCAACCAGGTAGGATGTTATGGCCTGTATCTGGGTAGGATCGACTTTTATTTCGATAATAAAAAGCGGAAAAACTCCAGGGGGGTTAGCATTTCTGTTTAAATTGGTTCTTTGTTGCTCGTTATCTGTTCTTAGTGGATCTGATTGCTAACACTCTTAAAATCCCCAACCAAATACATCCAAAATAGCTTCCAAAAGGCATAGCGGTTTAGGTATTTATCCTGTATCTTTATTTCAGAAAATCTAAATAAGCCATGACAACTGTAAACGCCTATGCTGCCGAATCTGCCGGTGCACAACTGAAACCTTTTTCCTATGAACTGGGACCACTTGGATCTGAAGAAGTAGACATAAAAGTCCATTACTGCGGGATATGCCATTCGGACCTCAGCATGCTCAATAACGACTGGGGAATGACACAGTTTCCCTTTGTCCCCGGCCACGAGATCGTTGGGGAAGTAGTGGGTATTGGAAATGAAGTGAAGTCTATCGCCGTAGGGGACTATGTGGGGCTGGGATGGAATTCTGCCTCCTGTATGCATTGTCCGCAGTGCATGGATGGCAACCATCATTTATGTGGCTCGGTGGAGGGCACTATTGTTGGCCGGCACGGGGGCTTTGCAGATCATGTCAGGGCGCATTGGTCCTGGACCATCCCCTTGCCAAAAGGAACAGATATGCAGAAAGCGGGCCCGCTTTTTTGCGGCGGTATCACCGTATTCAATCCCATTATCCTGGGTGAGGTAAAACCTACAGACAAGGTAGGGGTGATCGGCATCGGAGGGCTGGGCCATATGGCATTGAAATTTCTGAACAAATGGGGTTGTGAAGTGGTGGCCTTCAGTTCCAATCCGGATAAGAAACAACAGATCCTTGATATGGGCGCAACCAGGGTGGTCAATTCCAGGGATCCGGAAGAATTAAATGCCATTGCCGGAACCCTCAATTTCATCCTGAATACGACCAATGTCACCCTCGATTGGGATGCCTACCTCGGCACCCTTGCTCCGAAAGGACGTTTGCATAACGTAGGGGCTGTTCTGGAACCTATGGCCATCCCGGCTTTCTCCCTGATCATGGGTGAAAAATCTGTGGCAGGAAGCCCTCTGGGCAGCCCGGCCCTTACGGCGACCATGCTGGACTTCTGTGCACGTCACGACATTTATCCCGTAGTTGAGGAATTTCCTTTGGAGAAGGTCAATGAGGCCTTGGCCCACCTGGAGTCTGGTAAAGCCAGATATAGAATCGTGTTGAAGGTAAACTGACAGGTTATTTACCTTTTTGAAAATGCCTCCTTTGGTGCTAACCGGCTTCCAATATGAGATTATTTAGAAACCCAAGGCAGAATATGCTTCGCGAAG
>NZ_CEYNTP010000198.1:0-5375 GCF_982873095.1 Lentiprolixibacter sp.
AAAATAAACCCATTACGAAAAACACCACTGCCAGGGTTTGCCCCAGGGTGGCTGCGATTTCCGTGGCCTTGGTCCTACTCATTTTAAACGCCAGAAGGGCGCGTAAAACGCGTCCCCCATCCATTGGAAAAGCTGGGATAAGGTTAAAGGCTACCAACATGATGTTGGCGATAAGTAGATAGAAAAGCAGGGTGTTAAAGCTGGGAGCAGTAAGCAATTGTTCCAGGTTTTCAGCATCCATACCCAGGTAGGTCCTCAGGGGAACCACGAGGAGCAACAGAAGGGCAATCACTACATTAACGGCGGGTCCGGCCAGGGCTACCAATAATTCCTGCTGTGGTTTTTCCGGCATTTTTTCCAGGGAAGCTACCCCCCCTATCGGCAGGAGGGTAATTTTTTGTGTGCCTATATTAAACTTTCGGGCCGTAAGAGCGTGGCCCAGTTCATGGAGCACCACACATAGAAACAGGAACAGGATGAGGGAGACATTCATCAATGCAGAGTTCAGATCGCCACCTCTTCTGATATCCAGATAAACCACCCAGATCAGTAACAAGGTGAATGTCCAGTGTACTTCAATTTTTATCCCCGCAACTTTTCCAAGATTAAGTGCTCCTTTCATGTCTTTAATTTACATGAAACTACCCACAATACCCAATTTTAGCAATGACAAAGATCATTCCCAAACTCTTCATCGTGCTTTATTTTTGATAGACATATGGTTAAAGGAATCAGGATGGATGTTATTAATGAACAACATTTGGCACAACTGAATATAAAACAGTCACTCTGGGATCAGGTGTTCACTATTGCGCCCCTTGTGGTCGTGGGAACCCGCGAAAATAAAGGCTACGACCTTGCTCCAAAGCATATGGTATGTCCTATTGGCTTCGGACCTTATTTTGGTTTTGTATGCACCCCCAGGCATGGCACCTTTCAGAACATCCGGAATACAGGGGAATTTACTGTTAGCTTCCCGAAACCAGATCAACTGATATTTACTTCCCTAAGTGCTGCTCCCCGACAGGAGATGCAGTCCAAGTCTGATATGGTGCTGGGCTCCCTGCCGGTGGTAAAGGCGCTGGGGATGAACGCCCCTTTGATAGATGGTGCCTATCTGTACCTCGAATGCCGCTTTTACAAGATCCTTGAGGGCTTTGATGACTACGCCATTATTACCGGTGAAGTTGTAGCAGCTTATGCAGATAAGGAATATGCCCGTACCTCAGAGATGGATGAGCAGGAACAGTTACATAAAAATCCTTTGCTGGCCTATGTTGCTCCTGGTCGGTTCGCCCAGATCGAACAAACCTTTAATTTCCCATTTCCAAAAGATTTTCACCGATGAGAAAGGCGGTAACCACAGTATCGGAAATACAAACCTTTCTGCAGGCGCATGAGGATGAAATGCTTGACTTTCTCAGGGAACTGGTCGAAATGGAATCCCCATCAAGAAAAATAGATGCACAGCACATTGTGCTGGAATGGCTCAGGGAGCGCTTTGAAGCACTCGGGTATTATGCAATACATCGCTTTGGCAGGCAAACCGGCGGCTATTTATATGCCCGACCCGGAAAGCGAAATAAAAATAAGCCCATACAACTCCTGATAGGACACTGTGACACCGTATGGCCTCAAGGCACTTTGAACGAGATGCCGCTATCCTATAAAAAAGGAAAAATGAAAGGCCCCGGGGTCTATGATATGAAGGCCGGACTAACACAGATCTTTTATGCCCTGGCAGCGGTGCAGAGCATGCCCCTGCTGCTGGAAGTAGACCCGGTAGTGATAATCAATTCCGATGAGGAAATCGGTAGTGGAGAATCCACACCCATCATCAGGAAACTCGCCAGTATAGCCAATCGCGCATTTGTACTTGAACCACCCCTCGGACTGGACGGGAAGTTAAAAACGGCACGAAAAGGGATTGGAAGGTTTACCATTACCGTCAAGGGCAAAGCAGCCCACGCCGGTTTGGACCCTGCCAAAGGGATCAATGCGATTGTGGAACTCTCCCATCAGGTGCAGCAGCTATATGCCATGAACGACCTGGAACGGGGAATTACTGTGAATGTGGGGACTATTGAAGGGGGTATTTCCCCCAATATGGTCGCTCCGATAGGCAAGGCCGTAGTAGATGTTCGGGTGCTCCTGGAGGAAGACGGGGAGCGCATTACCGAAAGGATAAAAAATCTGCAACCACAGCACAAGGATGTGCAGATACGGGTAGAAGGGGGTATTGGCAGGCCTCCAATGGAGAGAACAGAACGCAATCAGAAACTTTGGAAGATAGCACAAATTCAGGGCCGGGAACTGGGATTGGAACTCGAACAAGCTACCGCCGGTGGTGGTTCTGACGCCAATACAACCAGCCTGTATACGGCAACTCTGGATGGCTTGGGTACACCGGGAGACGGGGCGCATGCCTTGCACGAGTTTATTTTTAAGAGCACACTTCTAGAGAGAACGGCCCTGCTGACCTTGTTACTCACTACGAACCCATTAAATACAAGTTGATGAACCATAAATATATCTACACTTCACTAACACGTATATCAGACCTTGCCACAAAGCATTTTGGTCTGAAAAAATTAGACAGGGACCAATGGGAGACGGGGGATTACGTCGCGTGCAGGATCCTGGATCCCGGGAGCAACAATATTCTCACCCTGGAGCTTCCGACCGGTCGGATGCGGGGGATAATAGGAGGCGAATCCATCATCGGAGCACTTGGCGAACGCTTTGCCACCCTCGAAGCCACCGGGACCTGGCGCAAGGTGGGTGAAGATATGAAAATGCACGTCCTCACCGCTGCTGGTTTACTGGGGAAACTCACGTCTAAATCGGTTTTTATCCCCAACATGATGGAGGTAGTGTATCTGGGACATGTAATGCGGTATCGCAACAAGGTGCAAATGAAGGATTTTGTAGCCCCTATACCCATAGTCCCCTTTAAAACTCCGGTAATACTGTTTACTGGTACCTCCATGTCTGCAGGTAAAACAACTTCTGCCCGGATTGTGACCAACCTGTTTAAATTGGCAGACTACAAAGTGGTGGGGGCCAAACTCGCGGGGGCAGGTAGGTTTAAGGATATCCTCGCCATAAAAGACGTTGGGGCCGATGCTGTTATCGACTTTGTGGATGTAGGCCTACCTTCATCAATTAGCCCTAGAAAATTATTCCGGGAACGCATTGCCCTGCTTTTGAGCCATGTGCAAAATGAGAATGCGGATATTGCCATTTTTGAAATAGGGGCCTCACCCCTTGAACCCTATAACGGGGATGTCGTAATCGAACTGATTCGGGATCAGATAAAGTGTATGGTGCTTAGCGCCTCGGATCCCTATGCGGTCTACGGCATAATGAAGGCTTTTGACATTGTTCCTGATATAGTCACTGGTATTACTTCAAATACACTGGCTGGTATCCGTATGGTTGAAAAGCTTTGTGGGGTAAAGGCCCTGAACCTGATTGATTCCAATTCCACCCGGCGACTTAAAAAGATTCTTACCGAACGCACTGGTCTACCGCTATAGCCGGTGCTTAAAACCTGACAAGAATCATATGTCCATAGCCTTGTGGATAGTATCTTGTTTACATCAAAGCATACTAACTTATAGAGAACTGTAATGAAGAACACGGATATTAATATTTGCCAAAGTTGTGGCATGCCCTTGCGGAGTATATCTGATTTCGGGACCTATGCGGATGGAAGTGTAAATACGGAGTATTGCTTTTACTGCTTTCAGGACGGACATTTTACAGATCCAGAAAGTACCCTGGAAGAAAAGATGGCCCGAAATATAGCGATTGCGCAAAAACTGGGTATGTCCCGTAGGAAAGCACATCAAATGGCCAAAGCTGTAATTCCCGGGCTTTCGCGCTGGCGCAGGAAGAAAAAGGCTACAGCGAAGGAATAATACGCGTCTTGGTCATTTGGTCAAAATACCAGGTCCGCCCTACGGCTTAACGAGGAATCCAATATGCAATTTTTCCAAATTCCGCCCCGGCATAACTTATTAATACTTCCTTTATTGGGGATGGCGGGATTCGTGGTGCTTTACATTCTGGCTGCGGTGCATTATCCAGGGGGTTCCTGGATAGATCCGGGCAAGGTGGGATTCAGTTTCTGGAACAATTATCTCTGTGATCTCCTCGATGAGGTGGCGATTAACGGGCAGATGAATGCAGGACGGTTTTATGCAAGGGCTGCCCTTGGGGTTTTATGTGTGAGTTTGTTGTTCCTTTGGGTGAATCTACCCTTCCTGTTTCGCAGCAGGACCTGGAGTACCTGGGCAATGTGGGTTAGTGGGATTTTAGCCTTTGTCACCACCATGTTGCTCTCCTCAGGAAAACATGACATAACTGTGCGGATAGCCGGCCTTTTTGGGGTAATTGCATTATTAACTGTCTTTGCTGAGTTACGAAGGGCAGGCTATCTGGGGCTTATGCGATTTGGATATCTCTGCCTATTCATTTTCCTGGGCAATTATTATATCTATGAAACAGGTTCAGGCATCCATAGCCTGCCTATCATCCAGAAGATAACCTTTGGTTGTTTTATCATCTGGTTTGTATGGTTAGACCTTACTTTTTACCGGTTCCTGAAGAACAGGGTAAAGGATAGATTAGGCATGGAAAAAGTTTGATAAGCAGGTATTTATCACGGGAAAATACTGGGTGTTGACCCTAATAAATTGTAAATTTAATAATGAGGTAATCCTGCGGGATTCCGTGTCGCCATATATTAATTCTTAAACCGTAAACCATGAATCCAACGTACCTTTTGCTCATCGTGCTGGGCTTGATCCTGTTAGCCGGTATTCGCGTTATTTACGAGTACAAACGGGCCTTAAAATTCCGATTTGGAAAATATGTTAAAACATTAAATCCAGGCTTTCGCTGGATAATCCCCATAGTGGAAACCATTCAGGTGGTAGATATACGGGTGATTACGATAAACATCATTTCACAGGAGGTGATGACCGAGGATAATGTACCCTGTAGTATAGACGGAGTAGTGTTTTTTAAGATTTACGATCCTGAAAAAGCAGTGCTCGAAGTGGAGGAATTTTCCTTTGCCATCACCCAGTTGTCCCAGGCTGCCCTCAGGGATGTTTGCGGTAAGGTAGAGTTGGATACCATTCTTTCCAAGCGTGAAGAAATGGGGAAAAATATCAAAGCTATCGTGGAGGTAGAGACCCATGAGTGGGGGATCGAGATCATGGATGTTAAAATCAAGGATATCCAGCTTCCGGAGAACATGAAGCGGATGATGGCTAATCAGGCTGAGGCTGAACGTTCCAGAAGGGCCCGGATCATTCTGGCAGAGGCCGAAGAACAAGCAGCAAACAAATTGCTGGAAGCCGGAT
>NZ_CEYNTP010000199.1:0-5340 GCF_982873095.1 Lentiprolixibacter sp.
GGCCTTAGCCCGGGCAGCCTCATAAGGATCAGTTGGCACATCCCAGGGAAAATGCTGTGTGCCAGGGCCAAAGGGATCGGCTCCAAGCCCGCAGAAAGTATGCCAGTAGGCCACAGCAAATTTGAAATGTTCTCTCATGGTTTTCCCTGCCACTACCTGCTCCGGATTGTAGTATTTGTAGGCCAGGGGATTGTCTGATTCTTTCCCTTCGTAGGAAATGGGGCCTATATTCTTAAAATATTCTTTGTCGCCAATGAGTACCATGCTTATATAGTTGAAAGTTTGTGTTTAAGTTCTTTTACCCAGTGCTGGTAAGCCTTCCTGTAGGGAAGGGGATTTTCTGCGGGTGTCACCCGGCGTAAAAAATCATTATTTAACAGTTGTTTGCTGAATCCTTCAAAATCTCCGGAATGCAGCCTGCAGGCTCGAGCGGCACCTACAGCGCCCGTAGTATTGTAAATTTCAATATCCTGGCCGATGAGCGTGGCAATAGTTTCTGAGAACACCTGAGACCTGAAGAGGTTATCATTTCCGGCACGGATTATGCTGGGGTTTATCCCATCAGCGGTTAAGATCTTCATTCCATATAGAAACGAGAAGGCAATTCCTTCCAGGGCAGCCCGGCATACATGGGCCCGTGTATGGAGGTTGAAGTTTAAGTCAGATAGCTGAGCTCCGAGGAGGCGGTTGTCTAACATCCGTTCTGCCCCGTTACCAAAAGGGAAAAAGCGCAGCCCTTCTGATCCTACCGGGATTTCCCGTGCCAGTTGATTCATCTCCTCATAGGAAGTTACTTGCAGGTTTTCCCTGAGCCATCTGTAAAGTATCCCTGCTCCATTGATACATAATAGTTTGCCAATACGCGGTTGATCCGAAGTATGGTTAACATGCATGAAGTTGTTTACCCGTGCAATTTCCGTGGCAGACCTGGCATCAGATACGGCATAAAAAACACCTGAGGTTCCTCCGGTTGCGGCTACTTCACCGGGATTAAATACATTAAGTGACAGGGCATTGTTCGGCTGATCACCAGCCCGGTAATAGATGGGGGTGCCTTCTGCCAGTCCGGAGGCTGCAGCACCCTTGGCGTTTACCCGGGACTGTAATCCGAAGGTAGGTACTATTTCCGGCAACAGTTGTGCATCAATACCGTAATGTTCGAGTAGTTTATGGGCAGGACGTTCCGATTTAAAATTCCACAGGGTACCTTCGGATAATCCGGAGGCTGTGGTTTGTTCTTTTCCACTAAACCTGAAGGCGATAAAATCCCCGGGAAGCATGAATTTATAAGTCTTTTCAAAGACGTGGGGTTCATTTTCCTTTACCCATTTTAGTTTGGAAGCCGTAAAATTCCCGGGCGCGTTGAGAAGTTCTGCTCCACAGTAATCGGCACCCAGCTTATCGTACGCCTGCCTGCCAATTTCCACAGCACGACTGTCACACCATATGATCGCTGGCCGGAGGGGCTTGCCGTTACGATCCACCATCACCAGGCCATGCATCTGATAGGCGATGCCTATCCCCAATATGTTCTCCGCATTTATTTTGATCTGCTCAAGGAGTTTGTTCGTAGCTGTGCAAACATGCTCCCACCACACTTCGGGGTCTTGTTCCGCCCAATCTTTCTCAGGGCTTTGTATGGCTAATTCAGTATCCGGTTGGTTTACTAGGCTTAAGGCCTCACCGGTTTCCGAATTCACCAATGCAGCTTTAATAGAAGAACTCCCGATATCATAACCAATGTAGTACATGTCTGGTGAGGGATAAAGGTTAATTAAGATATCGTTTTTAACCCGTTCTGCCAAGTGCTGTAAAACAAAAACCCCGGCGAATTCGCCGGGGTTTTTTATATAAGGATAGTATTATTAGTATCCAGGGTTTTGAACCAGGTTGGGGTTAGCCAACAGTTGCTGATCCGGAATTGGGAACAACAAACGAGCTTCGTTTCCAACTTCAGAGGAGGGTTTAAATTCCCATCCCCTCAGGTACTGGCCAAAGCGGATAAGGTCATTACGCCTCCATGTTTCCATGTACAGCTCACGTCCTCTTTCGTCAATAAGCTCCTGTGCTCCTACAGATCCCAGGGGATCAGCTCCACGCAGTACGCGCAGGTCATTAACCATGGCAGTTGGGTCACCACCACTTCTCCACATGGCTTCTGCCTTCATCAGGTGGGCATCAGCATATCGGAAAACGATCTCATGACCACGGAAGCCACCGTATCGCGGGTTGTATTTCATCACACGGATACCGGTTGTTTCATCATTGTTGATCAGGCTGGGCGCTCCAGCTCCATCAACGAAATCGCGCTTGAAGGTAAGTGGATTACCAGCACGGTCTTCGAGAGGAGTTCCGTCAAGGGCATATTGTTGTCCGATCAGGAAACCAAATCCAACGTTAGAACCATTTTCAAATCCGTCTACATCTTCAGTTTCAGGATCTCCTGTATAGTCGGCACCCCTATTCGGCACACCACCACGCCGGTCTTCCTGACCATCAAGGGCTGCAAGCGTATTGGGATCAACTCGGTTGTTGTTGGCATCTCCTTCGAAAAGGTCGTAGTATTCAGCCAGAGTACTGAAACCGTTCCATCCGCCACCACCGATAGCTGTAGAATTGTAGTGCAGCCCGTTGAAGATACGGTTACCTACAGCTGATTTCAACGACCAGATAGTTTCAGAATCTGCAGCTTCACGGAAGATCTGGAAATAGTTAATGGTTTCCAAAGCATACCCCTGAGCAGCAATCTCATCAACCAGGGAAATCACCTGAGCCATATCTCCGGCATCAGGGGATCCACCGAGGTAGATATGACGGTTCAAAAGCACTTTAGCTTTTAGGTACTTCGCAGCTTCTTTGCTGGCGCGGAAGGTAGCCTCTGCCCCTTGACCTGCCGGCAAGCTGGCCAAGTTAGCAATAGCTGTATCCAGGTCAGCCAGGATGAAATCCACTGCCGCCGATCCTGTAAGCACTTCTGGTACCGCAGACGATGGCAATTGCGTATCGCGGAAAGGCACCTGGCCAAAGAAATCCAGGATCACCCACATAGAGAAAGCGCGGATAAAGCTGGCTTCTCCAATATTCTGAGTACTTGGGTTACTTCTAGAATCTAAAACCTGTGAAGCTAAAAGCTGGTAGGAACTGAATTGGTTAAACGGATTGATAATATCCGTAGCCTCAGCATTCCATTCGTGGTTGTGGAGGTTCCTCCAGCGGCCGTTATCCCCCCAGTCGGTTCCCCTTGTAGGGATCAAAGCGGCATCTGTGGTCACCTCAGTTAGTGCGAAATAATTCGCCTGGTCACCGTATGCACCGTTCAATCGGTTATACAGCTCATCAACGGTTGAGGAAGGATCTGAAAGACCCTGGAAACCTTCCGTGATGATAGAATCGGTCTCCTCTATCTCCAGGTCAGTACAGGACCAAAGCCCTGCGACTGACAAGAAAGTCAACAAATAAATTTTAAATTGATTTCTTTTCATGATTTACAATTTTTATTCTAATTAAAACGATGCATTAAGTCCAAAAGTAATGGTTCTCGGGTTAGGGAAAGCCGCCCAGTCGATACCCCTTGTAGGTACTCCAGAGCCAAGATCTCCTGTTGCCGTGGTTACTTCTGGATCCAGTCCACTATAATCTGTAATCAGGAACAAGTTTTGACCTGTGAGTGAAAACCTCAGGCTTTTCAGGGGGCTTTCATCACTTAGAGGCCAATTGTATCCAATGGTTGCGTTTTGCAGCCTAACAAAATCACCTTTTTCCAGGAATCGCGTGGAAACGTCTGCAGAAGCACCGCCAGATTCCAGCGGATCTAATTGCAGCAGATCTTGTGTTACGTTACGCGCGTTGTTGATAGAACCTCCGGTGAAGAAACCGTTAGCGGTGTTGTTGTACACAGAGAATCCAAACTGACCAGAGAAATAGGCTGAAGCATCCCAGTTTCCACTGGAGAAGTTCAGAGAAAGTCCGCTAGTAACGTCAGGAAGTGCGTCTTCTCCAACAAAGGTTTGGTCACCAATTGGGTCTCCCACACCATTGCCATCTACATCGCGGTAGGTAGGCAATCCGTTGCTGTCAAAGCCTTCAAAGATGGCCATATAATAGCTAAAGATGGATCGTCCGGCTTCCAATCGCTGAGCAAAGGCTCCTGAAAGTCCCTGTCCGTTAATTTCACCAGTGTTAATGGCTCCGGCAAAATCCTGAACTTCGTTCTCGTTGTAGGCGATATTGAATGCTGCCCCGAAGGTAGTATTCTCAGTCTGTACGAAATCGTAAGCCAGTGCCAGTTCAATACCCTGGTTAAGGATAGATGCGTCAAAGTTACCAAACTGGAAGGGGTCAACCGCTGGCTGTGGAGGAGGTAGCCTCAACAGCTGGTCGTTGGTTTCCCTTCGGTAAACATCAATGCTACCAGAGAAACGATCCAGGTTAAACCCGAAGTCCAAACCTACGTTGAAATCCAGTGTTTCCTCCCATTTGAGGTCAGGAACATCTGTGGCCACAATAGCCAGACCGTTCTGGTTTACAACAAAGTCATTTTGAATACCCAATCCTGCAAAACGCTGACGGGCAACGAAATTACCGTATCCCAGACCTTCCTGGTTACCGGTGATACCCGCACTCAAACGCAATTTCAAAGTAGATACGTTCTCACCGATGAAGTCTTCCTCATTGATCTTCCAGGCAAAGGCACCGGAAGGGAAGTATCCGTACTGGTTATCTGGACCGAATCGGGAAGAACCGTCCGCCCTTACCGTACCAGTAAACAGGTACTTGTCTGCAAGGGTATAATTGATCCTGGCAAAGTAGGACTGCAACTCATCAGTATTGTCAAAAGCATCGGCAGTCATGGCCTGAACATAGCGCTCAAAAGCATAAGGTACTTCCTCTCCTGCAACAACATCGGGGAACAAACGGTTAACAATAAGGCCGTTTGTATTCACGCCGTAATAAAACTGTTGGTAAGCGCCATCAATAGAAGCTGAAGCACCATTAACAGTAGTTTTAAGGTCACGGCTCATTTTATTAAGGTCCGTTGAGCCAAATCCACGTGCCTGAGAACTAAATCCACTTGTGCGGAAATCCTGGAAGGAATATCCTACCAGTACATCTATATTGGAATTCTCAAAATCCTTCTTCCAGTTCAGGGTAGCTTCTAAAAGCTTACTCTCCCTGTAAAGGGTGTTGTAATTTCCAAAACCATTTCCTGAAACACCATCAAAACCAAAAAGTGCACCGGAAAGCATAGAGAGGGTTTCCCCTTCGGATTTATCATAACCCAAATTCACCTTAGCCGATAGTTCAGGAGTTACTTTGTATTCCAAGGAACCGTTGACAATC
>NZ_CEYNTP010000200.1:0-5300 GCF_982873095.1 Lentiprolixibacter sp.
GAAAAAAATTATACAGAAGATGCACTACTTGAGGTTACCCAACGCCTTATTTATACAACCAACACACTGCAAGAAAAACTTACCGGATCAAATGAAGAGCCGGTATCCTTTCCTTTCTCAAGGGGCGAAGTATTCGAGCTGACCCTATCCGGCTACGAGCGCTTGCAAAAGGACTATCCCTTCCTCTCATATTCGAATCCGAGTGTAAAACGTTCGTTATTCAGCACCGGACTTAGTTATATGGGATACGGGGGCTATTTGAACCCCTTCACTCATGAAGCCCAGGTGAACGGAAAGATTCCACTCTTCCGCTACCCGGTTGTCTCAGGACATGAAATAGGCCACCAGCTGGGTTATTCAGCTGAAAACGAAGTTAGTTTTATCGGTTATCTGGCCACTCTTAAAAATGACAACCTGCATTTTCAGTATGCTGCAAATGCTTATGCCCTGGGGTATTGCCTGAGAGAAGTCTTTCTAAGGGACAAAGAGACGTATACTACCTTAAACGCTCAAATAAATCCCGGGGTTAAAGCCAATTATGCTGAAGTAACTGCCTTCTGGAAACAATATGAAAATCCTCTGGAACCCCTTTTTAAGTCGGTTTTTAACACCTTTCTAAAGATGAACAAGCAACGCCAGGGAATAAAAAGCTACAATCAGGTGGTAGCGCTTTTGGTCAACTATCATTCCGAACACCCGGTGCAAGAGTAAGGGGGTCATTCGGTTTCTCCCTGCTAAACGTTAAAAAAAAACTAATAAAGGAGCGATTCGTTGCCGTTCACTTATTTTTAGCCGTCTTAAATTAATCAATCCTGAAAATAATGAGAATACGATTACTGCTTTCCGCGCTTTTCTGGTGTGGATTTGCCTCCCTGGCTCTGGGCCAGGATTACTTCCCAAAGAACGATGGGGTTAAATCAAAAGATAACACTTACACTGCCTTTACCAACGCTACCATCCATATAAGTCCTGAGAGAAAGGTGGAAAAAGGGACCTTGCTCGTACAGAAAGGAAAAGTGGTAGCCGTAGGGAATGCGGTTGCCATTCCTAAGAATAGCGTGGTTGTGGACCTGGAAGGCAGGTTTATCTATCCTTCTTTTATAGACCCCTTTTCTGATTTTGGTGTTCAAAAACCCAAAAGGGCAGGTGGTGGAAGAAGATCTCCCCAATACGATGCCGCAAGGGAGGGCTTCTACTGGAACGACCATATCATGCCTGAAAACAACGCGATATCAAAGTTCAAATTTGATAGCAAAAAGGCAGTACAGCTTCAAAAGGCCGGATTCGGTGTAGTAAATACACATCTGCAAGATGGTATTGCACGAGGAACAGGAGTACTTGTAGCCCTGAACAGTGAAGTAAGTGATGGGGAGCGGATAATCGATGACAGGTCTGCTCAATACTTTTCATTTACCCGGAGTGTAGCCAAGACGCAATCCTACCCCACTTCGCTTATGGGGGCAATGGCTTTGCTAAGGCAGATGTATACTGATGCAGACTGGTATGCCAAAGGGAACAGTAATACAAAGGATCGGTCCCTGGAAGCGCTGAATGCCAATAAAAACCTGGTGCAGATCTTTGCTGCCGGCGACAAAGGAAATGTACTGCGAGCAGACGGCATTGGTGATGCCAACGGTATTCAATATGCGATACTCGCAGGAGGGGATGAATATGAAAATATTGCTGATATCAAGGCAACGAATGCGCAATTGATCGTTCCTGTGGATTTTCCCGATCCATTTGACGTCTCCAATCCCTACCAGGCGTCATATATCGCCCTAAAAGACATGCGCGAATGGAACCAGGCCCCTACCAACCCAGCGGTACTGGCAAAAAACGAAATACCATTTTCATTCACCTTACACGAACTGAAATCTCCGGACAAGTTCAAGGAAAAAATCCTGAAATCCATACAATATGGGCTTTCCAAGGAAAAGGCCTTGGCGGCATTGACTACCGTACCTGCCAAATTGCTGAACAAATCAGGCCAGATAGGGACTCTGGAAGCTGGTAAATATGCCAATTTCCTGATCACCTCCGGTGATGTATTCGAGAAAGCCACAACGCTTTACGAGAACTGGGTACAGGGTAGAAAATACGTTATCAACGATTTAGGACAACAGGATATCCGGGGAGAATATGAACTCATTGCCGGAGGGGTTACGTACAACTGGAAGGTCAGTGGTGAGGTGTCCAAACCTAAGTCCGAAATCAAACGCGATACTCTGAAATACACATCTAAACTTCAGTACAAAGAAGACTGGCTGGAATTGTCATTTACTGACCAGGAAGGGGAACAAAGACATCGTATGACAGCACGGGTGAATCCCGGACAGGCGAGTATAACCGGGCGTCTGATCCTTCCGGATGGACGGGAAACCTCGTTTACTGCAAATAAGAAGACAGGCCCTGAAGAAAAAGAGGACAAGAAGAAGGGCCAGCAAAATGGAAGGCCAGAGGTAGTCCCTATGACCTATCCCAACGTTGGGTATGGTTACACTTCCCGGCCACGACAGGAAGATCTTCTGTTTAAAAACGCAACCGTCTGGACGAGTGAGGAAGCCGGGGTCCTTGAAAACACGGATGTGTTGGTGAGGAAAGGAAAAATCGCCGCGATAGGCCAAAACCTCCGTGCTGGAGGGGCACGTGTGATAGATGCAACAGGGAAGCACCTAACGGCTGGTGTTATAGATGAACACAGTCATATTGCTGCCCTGGCGATCAATGAAGCCGGGCACAACTCCACAGCAGAAGTGAAAATGACAGATGTGGTGGACCCGGAAGACATCGATATCTACAGGAACCTGGCCGGAGGGGTCACTACCCTGCAGTTGCTTCATGGTTCGGCCAACCCTATCGGGGGGCGCTCGGCCATTTTGCGCTTAAAATGGGGAGAAAGCGCTGCCAACATGATCTTTGAGAACTCCCCCAAGTTCATCAAGTTTGCCCTGGGGGAAAATGTAAAACAAAGTAATTGGGAGAGTTATTCCCGTTTTCCACAAACCCGTATGGGCGTGGAGCAGGTTTTTACAGACTACTTCCAGCGTGCCCGTGAATATGAAGCCCTGAAAAAAAGCGGACAACCATATCGCTATGATGAGGAACTCGAAGTGCTTGTTGAAATCCTCAACGGGGAGCGGTTCATTAGCTGCCATTCCTATGTGCAAAGCGAGATCAATATGATGATGAAGGTGGCGGAAAAATTCGGATTTACCCTGAATACCTTTACCCACATTCTGGAAGGGTACAAAGTTGCGGATAAAATGGCGGCACACGGAGCTGGCGGCTCTACCTTCAGCGATTGGTGGGCATACAAATACGAGGTAAAAGACGCGATTCCTTATAATGCGGCCATCATGGCTCAACAAGGCGTTACCGTGGCCATCAACAGTGATGATGCGGAAATGTCGCGCAGGCTCAATCAGGAAGCCGGAAAGACGGTAAAATACGGTGGCTTATCCGAAGAGGAGGCCTGGAAGACAGTGACCATCAATCCCGCGAAATTGCTGCATATAGACAATCGTGTGGGCAGTATCAAAGAAGGGAAGGATGCCGATCTGGTACTGTGGAGTGACCACCCGATGTCTGTCTACGCAAAAGCTGAAAAAACAATCATACAGGGGGTTACCTATTTTGACCTGGAAAAAGACAAGGCGCAACGCAAGGCGATAGCTGAAGAACGCAATAAACTAATACAGTTGATGCTTCAGGAAAAAGAAGGAGGGGCCAAAACCCGGAAACCCGCCCAAATCAAGAAAGAAAAATTTCATTGTGACAGTCTCTAAAAAAATGATCATGAAAAAGCTCAGTATAATATATCTTATTGCCATTGTAAGCACCTTCACCTCCTTGTCTGCCCAACAGACCCCGGCCCCCGAGCAATCGGAAACCATTAGTATTACAGGGGCCACAGCCCATGTTGGCAACGGGCAGGTTATTGAAAACTGCACCCTGGTATTTGAAGGGGGAAAAATTACCGCAATCGGTGCCGATGCATCACCTGAAGGTCGCATCATCAAAGCAGATGGAAAACACCTGTATCCTGGTTTTATCGCACCGGGAAAATCTCTGGGATTAATTGAAGTCAATGCGGTAAGGGCTAGTAATGACCAGGACGAGATTGGCAGTATGATCCCGCATGTAAGGAGCCTTATCGCCTATAATGCGGAATCCAAAGTGGTGGAAAGTATGCGGCCCAACGGTGTACTGATCGGGCAGGTTACTCCCAAAGGGGGGCGTATTTCAGGTAGTTCCACCATTGTTCAGTTTGACGCCTGGAACTGGGAAGATGCGGCCATTAAAGTAGATGATGGCATCCACTTAAACTGGCCCAACTCCTTTCGAAGGGGCCGTTGGTGGCTTGGAGAACCCCGCGGGTATCAGCCCAATAAGGAATATGCAAAACAGACCGGGGAAGTTGAACGCTTTATTGGCAATGCCCGTGCCTACGGCCAAAGCCCGTCCAAGGAAGTTAATCTTCCCTATCAGGCGATGCAAGGCCTCTTCACGGGAAAACAGAAGTTATATGTGTATGCTAATGGTGAAAAGGAAATTATTGATGCCGTAACCCTTTTGAAGAAGGCCGGGATACGTGATGTTGTGCTTGTTGGAGGTTACCACGCCTACAAGATCACCGATTTTCTAAAACAAAATAATATCCCTGTTTTGGTCAATTTCACCCATTCATTACCCAATTTTGACGATGATGATTATGACCTTCCCTATAAACTGCCCAAACTTCTTGTTGACAGCGGTTTGTTGGTAGGGCTTCAAAATGCAAGTGCTTCGAATTTCCAAACACGGAACCTGCCATTTTATGCAGGACAGGTTGTAGGCCAGGGCCTGGCCAAAGAGGAAGCGCTTAAGCTTATTACAGGGAATACGGCCAGGATCCTGGGAATAGATGACAACTACGGTACTCTGGAAACAGGTAAGAGTGCGACCTTCTTCTTATCCGAAGGAGATGCCCTCGATATGCGGGGCAACCAGCTCACACACGCCTTTATTGACGGGAGGGAAATTTCCCTGGAAACGCACCAGACAGAGCTCTGGAAACGTTACACAGGCAAATACCAGGGGAAATAGTCCGGTATACCAATGATGCAATAGCCTTATAAAAGTGGGGAAGTATTCCCTACTTTTGCCACTATGCGTCCCGAAAAATATATTAGCAGCCTCCAAAACCCCCTGATAAGGCGCGTCCTTCAGTTAAAGGAAAAAAAGAGAGGCCGCGATAAAACCGGCTTGTTTGTTCTGGAAGGCCAGCGTGAGCTTCAACTGGCGCTTTTAGGGAACTACGA
>NZ_CEYNTP010000201.1:0-5296 GCF_982873095.1 Lentiprolixibacter sp.
TTTATGACAAGAAGATCTCAGCGGATACGCTGCGGTTTCTCAAGGAGAAAATGAATATTCACGATACAGATAGTATCATCCCCGGGGGCAGATATCACAACCGAAAAGATTATATGAGCTTCCCCAGCCTGGGCAGGCAGGACTTACAGTATGAGAAAATCACACCGCTGCCAATCAAGGGCCTGAGTTTGGAAAGTAGCCTGTTACAGGCCATTGCCAATAAGGACTATCTCATGTATGCCCCCTATCATACCTTTTCCTACCTTATTAAATTCCTTCGGGAAGCGGCCTTGGACCCCCAGGTCCGGAGCATTAAAATTACCATTTACCGCCTGGCAAGTGAATCTCAGGTGATCTCCTCCCTGATCAATGCTGCCAAAAATGGTAAAAAGGTTACGGTACAAATAGAGCTAAGGGCCCGTTTTGATGAACAGGCGAACATTGAATATGCCGAACAACTACAGAGTGAAGGGGTCAAGGTAATTTTCGGGATTCCTGGTTTGAAAGTACACAGCAAGGTGGGCGTTATTGAACGAAAGGAAGCCGATGGCGTAAAACGCTATGGCTTTGTGAGTACCGGAAATTTTAATGAAACCACTGCCAGAATCTATACGGATTATACCCTGTTTACAGCGCATCAGCCTATACTAAAAGAAATTGATAAGGTATTTGAGTTCTTTGAAACCTCCTATCGCATACCCACCTACAAACACCTGCTGGTTTCACCACATTACACCAAGACGACCTTTAAAAGACTGATCGACCAGGAAATTGCCAATGCGAAGGCTGGGAAAGTGGCCTATATCAGGATTAAGATGAACAGTTTTACCTCGTATACCATGGTGGATAAACTTTATGAAGCAAGTAGGGCGGGTGTAAAAATTCAATTGATCATCCGTGGTATCTGCTGTCTCATTCCCGGAGTACCTGGTTTAAGTGAGAATATTGAAGCCATAAGCGTTGTAGACAAGTTTCTCGAGCACCCGAGGCTTTTCATTTTTGCCAATGAAGGAGATCCCAAGGTATATATTTCCTCGGCGGACTGGATGACCCGAAACCTGGACAACAGGGTAGAAGTGGGCTGCAGGATCTATGACCCTGATGTAAGGGAAGAACTCCTGGATACTTTTGATATTTGTTGGAGCGATAATGTAAAAGCCCGGGTATTCTCCAAAGATCACGACAATCGGTACCGCGAAAAAAAGGATCCGGCAATACGCTCACAATTTGCACTTTACGAGTACTATAGGGCAAAGCTGGAACCTAGGTCGACCAAAAAGGTATAGGCTATAGCGGTGAGACCTTTTGGGGTTAGCCGTGAACCGTTTCTTTCTTGCCCAGGTTCTTCATGATCCCGGCTTCGTATTCCAGCAGGTCCTGCCATTTCTGATCCACCTCTTTTCGGTCCCCGTACTTTCGGGCGAATTTCAGGAACATAGTGTAATGACCCGCTTCACTGATCATCAATTTCCTGTAAAATTCAGCCAGGTCCTTGTCCTTGAGTTCTTCGGACAACAAGCGGAAGCGCTCACAACTTCTTGCTTCTATCAGGGCTGCATACAGCAAGCGATGTATGAGCTGGGTCTTTCGGTCGCCCCCTTTTGGGAAAAATTTCATCAGCTCAATAACATAATCGTCTTTCCGATACCTTCCCAGGGTACCCCCCCGGGCCAGGATACGGTCATGTACCATTTTAAAATGGCCCATTTCTTCACGGGACAGGGCCGTCATTTCCTGTACTAGTTCCGGGTACTCCGGAAAGGTAACGATCAGGGAGATTGCCGTACTTGCGGCTTTTTGTTCACAATAGGCGTGATCGGTAAGGATTTCATCTATATTCTTCTCAACGATATTGACCCACCTGGGATCAGTTGGTAATTTCAATCCGAGCATAATGAAGTGTTTTTACAAAGGTATAAAGTTCTTCCTGATGGGGATTATCACCAACATATAATGAATAGGGAAGCCCCTTGTAGGCGCATTGGTACATTCTTGATATCTTTATATAATTCCTTTCCCTTCAAAGGGGTGGAGGCATCAAACCAAGCTTATGAAAGCGATTTCTAAAGGGGTTGCCCTGATTTTTGCCTTGCTTTTTATAACGGCAGCCATCCTGCAGTACAATGATCCGGACGCCCTTTTATGGATCTCCTTCTACGGGGCAGCCGCTGTGGCCTGTCTGCTTTACCTGCTTAACCGGTTTCAACCTATCCTTGGCCTTATCCTTGGACTGGTCTATTTGACAGCGACCCTTTGGGTATGGCCTGAGAAATTTGAAGGCGTAAGAATAGGTGAGGGAGACATCGAAAATATCGAGAGGGGCAGGGAAGCCCTTGGATTATTGATTGTTGCCGGAGTTATGTTTTTCCTGGCGCGGAAAGCCCGCAAAAAATAAACTCAAAGTTCCAGGTCGAACTGTTTTTTCAGGAGGTCTATGGCTGGATTTTTCTTGCGGAGCTTATCGTATTTCTCCTGGGGGGTATAGGCGTATTGCTTGGCGGCTTCTTCATTTACATCAATTTTCAGACTGAGGTCATAATTCTGTAATTGCTCCCGCAAATAGTTCAACAAATCGGATTGTTCCCGTTCAATCTCCTTTTTCATAGTGTGGTTGGGCACTTCGATCCAGACCACATGATCGCCCAACACTTTGGGTACGTCCGTACTAAGGGCAGAAGCCAGTATTTTTCTCCCAGAATTTTCCAGTTTATCCACATATGCCGTCCAGTGGGTGTGTAGGGCTTCATCGTTAAAGGGCTCCCGGGGAAGTTCAACCTCTTCGGGTTGTTGTTCCTTTTTGAGTTCTTCGTGTTCTTTTTTCGCTTTCAGGCTGGACAGGGATAGTCCGGAAATACGTTTTTTACGTTCACGGATCAGAATATCCCGGGTTTTTTCGGTTTCCGTGGGCTGCTTCGGACTTTCCGTAACACTTTCCTGTGTTTGTGGAGGTACCTCTGCAACAGGTGCTGGCGCCTCGGTTAGAACAGGTTCAGCAACTTCGGGAGCTTCGGCAGCCTGCTCCTTTTGAGGTTCCTGTTGGGCAGGAGGGACTACTTCTTTTGCTGTATGATGCGACTTATAATAGGCGCTGGGGATCAACTGGGGTTCCGCGGCGGTCAGGCGGTCATTTTTTTTTTCAGGGTCGAATTCCAACGAAGCAATTTTCATCAGTGTGAGCTCTACGAGCAAACGTTGGTTCTTACTGGTCCTGTAATTGAGGTCGCAGGTAGTACAGAGGTCGATCCCCTGCAGTAAAAAGGTTTCTGAAGTTTTTAGGGCCTGGTCCTGGTACTGCGCTTTTGCTTTATCCCCCACTTCGAGCAGTTCCAGCGTATCCTGATTCTTACATACCAGCAAATCCCTGAAATGTGCTGCAAGTCCGTTTATGAAATGGTGGCCTTCAAACCCCTGCGACAGCACCTTGTTGAACAACAGCAATGTCCCGGGGATGTCGTGGTTCAATAGCAAGGAGGTAGTTTCGAAATAGGTGTCGTAATCCAGGACATTAAGGTTCTCTGTAACTGCCTTACGGGTCAGGTGTTTGCCAGAGAAACTTACTACCCGGTCAAAAATAGACAAGGCGTCCCGCATGGCACCATCGGCCTTTTGGGCAATGATATGCAAGGCATCTTCTTCGGCTTCAATACCCTGTTCATCTGCAATGTATTTTAGGTAGCCGGCGACATCCCGCACCGAAATCCGTTTGAAATCGAAGATCTGGCAACGGGAGAGGATGGTGGGTATGATCTTGTGCTTTTCTGTCGTGGCAAGGATAAAAATCGCGTGCTTGGGAGGTTCCTCAAGGGTTTTCAGAAAGGCGTTAAAGGCCGATTGGGACAACATGTGCACCTCGTCAATAATATAGACCTTGTATTTACCTACCTGCGGTGGGATACGTACCTGGTCGATGAGGTTCCGGATATCATCAACGGAATTGTTGGAAGCCGCATCGAGCTCAAAGATGTTAAAGGCAAAATCCTCATCGGGGTTTTCATTCCCTTCCTGGTTTATTTTCTTTGCCAGGATCCGCGCACATGTGGTCTTTCCCACCCCTCTTGGGCCGCAGAATAAGAGGGCCTGTGCGAGGTGGTTGTGCTCGATGGCATTTTTTAGTGTATTGGTAATCGCCTCTTGCCCCACTACATCCTTAAAGGTCTGGGGTCTGTATTTGCGAGCTGAGACAATAAAAGGTTCCAATTGTGCTGAATGTTAATTAGCAGGTAACTATACAAATATAAAAATAGGGATTCTTCTGAGCTTTAAAAAGAGGTCGGCTACACCAATACTTATCAACAATTTTAGGGGTTCCCTGCGATTTCGTATCTTTGCCCCTTGCAGGTCACCCTATCGCTCCGGGCTACCGGGGAGGAAAGTCCGAACACCGCAGTGCAGCATAGCGGGTAACACCCGTCTCCCGTTTCTCGGGAAGGACAAGTGCAACAGAAAGTATGTACAGGTAAGGCTGTAGTGAAATCAGGTAAACTCTATGCGGTGAAACGCCATGTAAATCAGTGCTCGAGGGCTGCACGCCCAAACTGAAGGGTAGGCGGATAGAACCTTCCGGGTAACCGGGGGTCCAGATAAATGATAAGAGCGTTGTCCAACGTAACAGAATCCGGCTTATGACCTGTTAAAAATTCCCCGGTTGCGAAACCGGGGAATTTTTCATTTTATGCTGTGCTCAAAAAAACTTAAAACGCTGCCCCCGTAAGTTCTGGATGTGGCGTAATTCGGTAAGCCGGCCAATTTCATGCGTTTGTCGTGTTCAATTACCAATGTGCCATCATCGCTTAAGAGCGTATTCTCAAAAACCAGGTTCACCAATTTTTCTAGTTCCGTAAGCTCTATCGCATAGGGCGGATCGGCAAAGATTATGTTATACTGTCCGCTGTGTTTTTCCAGAAATCGCAGCACGTCCCTTTTTTCAGTAGAAATTTGCATACCCAGGTCTTTCGATACGGTATTGATAAACCTGATACACCCGAAATCCTTGTCTACACTGGTTATCTGTTCAACCCCACGGGAAGCGAATTCAAAACTGATATTGCCGGTGCCGGCATACAGGTCCAATACCGAACTTTCTTTCCAAACAAAACGGTTATTAAAGATATTGAAGAGGGCTTCTTTTACCCGGTCGGTTGTAGGCCGTACCGGAAGGTTTTTAGGGGCCCTAATACGTCTTCCCCCGTATTTACCCGATATAATCCTCATTACAGGGCGTTGATTACCGCAAAATCTATAGAATCCTCTTCGAGGTCTTTTGTGGAATAGATCTGGTTAGACGGCAGGTAGATAG
>NZ_CEYNTP010000202.1:0-5258 GCF_982873095.1 Lentiprolixibacter sp.
GATAACGCCGCTGCTGAAGTAATACGGTCTAAGTACGATTACATTTTCCGTATCAAAGTACTGGAGTTTTATTTCGGTCTGCCAATTGTTTTGAATTAGGAATATTTCAAAGTCTGTAGCATAAAGCCGGGCCTGCTGATCCTAATCGGCAGGCCTTTTTTATTGTATCTTTGCGCCCATTATGGCTGTTATTCTCAACCTGGAAACTGCGACCACCAATTGTTCCGTAAGCCTTGCACGCGATGGGAAACTCCTGGCATTACGGGAAGAGAACAACCGGAATTATTCACATTCGGAACAGCTTCACCTGTTTATACAGCAGGTACTGGAAGAAGCTCAACTCAGTATGCAGGATGTAGAGGCGGTTGCCGTGAGTAAAGGCCCTGGCTCCTATACCGGTCTCCGGATCGGGGTAGCTTCGGCAAAAGGCTTGTGCTTCGCTTTGGATATCCCCTTAATATCCCTTCCCACCCTGGACAGCCTGGCCCGTCAGTTAGAAGTAACCGATGGACATCTCATACCCATGCTTGATGCCAGGCGCATGGAGGTATATGCGAAAGTTTTGAAGTGTGATTACGAGCCGGTCCGGGAAATCCGGGCGGAGATCATCAATGCGTATAGCTACCAGGAGTTTGTCGAAAAGGGCGCTGTATACCTCATAGGAAATGGGGCCAAAAAGTGCAGGGAGGTATTGCGTCACCCCAATTTCAGGTTTGAGGAGGAGCGGGTCCCTTCCGCCAGGGAAATGGCCCACATGTCACATCAGCGTTTTGAGAAAGGGGAATTCGAGACCCTGGCGTATTTCGAGCCCTTCTACCTGAAAGAATTTATCCTGGGGAAATAACCCGATCTTTAATATCTTATCGTTAAACCAGGGCTTAATCGGTTTTTTGGTGTACGTCGATCTGTGGGAACGGAATTTCAATGCCCTCCTGATCAAAGCGGTATTTCAGGTTTTCCAGGACATAAAAATGTGCAGCCCAAAAATCTTCGTTCTTTGCCCAGAACCGTAAGGATAGGGTAACTGCACTGTCGGCCAGCTCTCCTACATAGACTTCAGGGGCGGGCTCCTTTAGGACCTTTTCATTCCCCTGGCAAAGGTCCAGCAATATATCCTTGGCCTTTTTGATGTCTGAACTATAGCCGATACCCACGTCAATTTTATCCCTCCGCATGGGTTCTGCATTGTAGTTTATAATGTTGTTGTTGGATAACTGTCCGTTGGGGATAATCGCCAGCTGGTTACCAAAGGTGTTTAGTTTAGTGGTAAATATGGAGATCTCCTTTACTGTGCCGTCAACACCCTGGGCGGAAATCCAATCCCCTACACGGAATGGCCTGAAGACCAGGATAAGCACCCCACCGGCAAAGTTTGCCAGGGATCCCTGCAAGGCGAGACCTACCGCCAGGCCTGCGGCACCAAGCATGGCCACCAGGGAGGAAGATTTTACGCCAAGTTGGGTAATTACAACCACGAACAAAATGACCTTTAAACTTATTTTGATAAAACTCTGGAGAAAGGTTTCCAGTGCCTCGTCATAATCCTTTTTCTCAAAGAAGCGTTTTACAAAGTGGTTGATAAAACGGATCACCCAAAGTCCCAGAATAAGGATTATGATGGCCACAATAAGGTCAGGGATAAACTCCCAAAGCCAGTCCATTGCCTCTTCAGAAAACTTTTGCAGGTCGTTAATTTTATCCATAATAGGCTGTGTTTTTAAGGTGTGCTTTCCGGGTCAAAAATACTAAATCGCCTTCTTAAAAGAAATTGATCTGACCGGGCTGAATTTGGTCGAGTGCAGCGGAAGGGGCACTTACCGGAAGTTTACAGGAACCTTTCTGGCAAACGTATAGCAAGGTTTCCCCTGCTACATACCGGTTCTCCAGGAGGGGTAAATTACTTTCTCCGGCAGCGCCTGCAATCACACTGTTGGGAAGATAATTTTCCTGAAGGAAGGCCCTGTCCTGATCGCTTTCAGGTCCTGAAATAGCTACTTCATAAAACGGATTAGAAGTGAAGAGCACCAGGTGTAACCAGTTGGCATAACCCGAAATGTCTTCAGCAAAATTCCCCTGAACGGCTTTCATCATATTAAGTGCCGCTTCTTCGTAAGACGCCTTAAACAGATGTTTGGACAGGTAGAACAGGTTCTTGGCCATAATGGAATTTGAGGCAGGGATTACATTATCCATGGTTTCCATAGATCTCCTGATGACAATATCATCCTCTTTTGAGGTAAAGAAAAACAAACCTGAGGCATCGTCATAGAAGTTGGTTAGGCAGTATTCCGTAAGCGATTCGGCTTTCCTTAGCCAACTTTCGTCAAAAGTAACCTCATAGAGCCCCAGGAAGGCGTCAATAATACTGGCATAGTCCTCCAAATAACCGTTTATAGTACTTTTGCCTTCTTTGTGATTGTGGTAGAGTCCTCCATCTTCCTTTATCATGTTCTCAGCAATAAAGGAGGCATTTTTAAGCGCCATGTCCAGATAACTTTTCTTTCCGAGGTATTTGTAGGCATCAACCAAACCTTTGAGCATAAGACCATTCCAGGAGGTAAGGATCTTATCATCCAACCTGGGCCGGCTGCGTTCTTCACGCTTTTCCAAAAGAAGCCTCTTGCTTTCTGAAATCATTTTACGCAGTTCCTCTACAGTTAAGTTGTGCATCTTGGCCACTTCGGCATCGCTTTGCTTACGAATCAGAACAAACTTGCCTTCTTCCCAGAAACCATAGGGGTTGATGTTGTAGTAATCTTTAAAAACCGGAAAATCGCCTCCTAATATCTGTTGTAATTCCTCGGCTTTCCAAACGTAGTAGGCCCCTTCTTCCAGCTTCCCGTTTTCATCCGTGCTGTCCGCATCCAGGGAGGAATAAAAAGCCCCGGAATCATGGGTAAGTTCGCGCCGGACGAAGGCAATGGTTTCCTCAACCGTTTTTCGGTAGAGTTCGTTATTGGTATAAGCATAGGCTTTGGCATAAAGGCTTACCAACTGCCCGTTGTCATATAACATCTTTTCGAAGTGGGGGACATGCCATTTGGTATCCACCGCATAACGGGAAAATCCCCCGCCCAATTGGTCATAGACCCCGCCATAAGCCATTTTGGTAAGGGTGAGGTTAAGGTATTCCCGAATGTCAGGATCGTCCTCCGCCCAGGCATAATGGAGCAGGAAATCCAGGTTAACCGGCATCATGAATTTCGGCGCCCTTTTATATCCCCCCATTTCCCGATCGAAAAAGGCAGTCCATTTGGACAACGACGCGTTGAGGTCTTCCTTATTGAATATATCGGGATTCTCGTGGGGAGGGATAAGATTGATTTCTTTGATCCCCTGTGCCAATCCCTGCGCATATTCTATGACTTTATTGGGATCTTCCTTGTACAGGTCGCTCAGTTGGGTGAGCACCTTCATCCAATCCTCTTTTTTTACGTAGGTGGCGCCCCAGAAAGGCCTGCCGTCAGGCAAGGCCACAACGTTCAGCGGCCATCCCCCACGGCCTGTCATCATTTGCACCGCATCCATATAGATCTGGTCGATATCCGGCCGTTCTTCCCTGTCTATTTTTATATTGATGAACCTTTCGTTCATAAGCTGTGCCACTTCTTCATCCTCAAAGCATTCCTCTTCCATGACGTGGCACCAGTGGCAAGCCGCATAGCCAATGCTGATCAGCAGGGGTTTGCCTTCTTCCTGGGCCCTTTTCAAAACTTCCGGAGACCAGGCCACCCAATCTACGGGGTTATGGGCGTGCTGCAACAGATAGGGACTGGTTTCGTCGATCAGGGCATTGGTGTATTTGTGTGACATGGCACTGTTTTTACGTTGACAACCCAGAAGGGAGGTCAGTAGTAGGATCAAAATACAATAGGTTCTCCACATAGGTGCAGGTAGCAAAGAGGACTACTAAAAAAGCGCCATTTGGCGCTTTTTAATTAACATTTATTTTACTTCAAAGGTAATTTTAACATTTACGCGGTAATCGTCTATTTTCCCATCCTTTACCGTGGCACTTTGCTCCTGTACCCAGACAGAGCGAATGTTTTTCACGGATTTAGAGGCTTCAGCCACAGCTTTTCCTGCGGCATCTTCCCAACTTTCGGTGGAGTTTGCCAGAATTTCAATAACTTTTAATACAGACATAATATTATGGATTTTATTTACAGGAAAGATAAGGATATCTGGGCAAGAAACCCAGAAATTACGGGGTTTATCCGTTAATGGCGACTACCTGGTCTACCTTATCTCCCAGCATGTTTTTCAGCATGGTTTCTATTCCATTTTTCAGGGTAAAGGTGGAGGAGGGACATCCGCTACAGGCCCCCTGAAGGATAACATTCACCGTTTTGCTATCTTCTTCGTAGGACTGGAACAGGATATTTCCCCCGTCACTGGCCACAGCAGGCTTCACATACTCTTCAAGGATATCAACAATCCGGCGTGAGGTATCGTCCATGTCTGAATGCGTGCGTTTCTCAACCTCTTTTTTCTCTTCCTCCTTGGCAATGGCCGCTTCTGACACCAGTTCATTCCCATCGGCGATGAAGGTTCGAATTTTTTCCCTCATTTCCATGGTGATCTCATTCCAGTCGGCCACATCGTATTTGGTAATGGAAATGTAGTTCTCATCGATGAATACTTCCTTTACAAAGGGGTGTTCAAACAGGAAAGTGGCCAGTTTTGAAGTGGCGGCTTCATCGATATTCTTGAATTCAAAGGCAGCGGGCACCAGGCGTTTGTTGGCCACGAACTTCATTACGGCCGGGTTGGGTGTCACTTCCGCATACAGGGTAACGGGCACTTTTTTGGCCCCTTTTTCTTCAAATACTACAGGCCCTCCGGAATTGAGGTAGTCTACCAGTTGCTGCGCAACCTCTCCTTTGACATCCTCCCAGGTAACAATGTCATATCGCTCGAGAGCAATGAAGTTACCGGAAATGTATACCCTTTTTATAAAAGGCAGGTGGAACAGTTGCTGTGCCAGGGGTGCATTTTTAGCCTCATCGATGTTCCGATATTCATAATGTCCCTCGCTTACCAGCATATGATTGGCCTCAAATTTGAGGATAGCTGGATTGTTCGTATCAACAATAGTGATGTTAAAGGATTTCATAGAACTGATTTTCTCGCAAAAGTACAACCTATTTACTAGTTTTCCAGCATATAATAATGTCGTCTTTCGTCCGTTATACTTTATATTTAAGGCACAAAGCCCATAAACCAGCCACTTACCTGTTGATGAAGAAATCCATTTC
>NZ_CEYNTP010000203.1:0-5250 GCF_982873095.1 Lentiprolixibacter sp.
AGACTCCGCCCCGCGGGAAGTAGTTTCTTTGTAACTCTTGGTTGCATCGTCTACCCAGAGGGCTATGGCCTTTACACCATCCCCGTGGGAATCTATATGACGATTAATCTCACCTCCTGGTTTCAGAGGGGAGGTTAATACGAGTCTGATCTTATCCTGTTGCAGCACGTAAGATACCCGGTCTTTGAGCCCGGTTTCAAGTCCCGCATAGGCAAGGGGCTGGAATCCCCAGGCCGACATATAATAATGTGCCGCCTGCTTGGCATTCCCCACATAAAGTTCTACATGGTCCGTGCCCAGTAAAGGAAGGAAGTCTTCTGCTTCCGGGTTCTCCACGGGCAGGTGTAATGAAGTATTGTCTAATGTAGCCATGATATTGTAATGAAGTTTTGTTTGTGTTTACGCAGATGTTTAATTGTCCTTCCGTTTAGGATCGAGCAGGGCTACCACATGGCCCTGAAGTGCGCGGCAATATCTACGACAGCTTGTATCATGGGATATGATCTATGCTGCAAATATCGTAAAAAACTGGCAATTTCTGAAGGGACCCGGGCACTGAAAACCCCTGTGTCCAGGTCAATTACATCAAAACCAGTAGCCCACACTGAAGAAGAAATTCCCCGAACTTACCTCAGGTGACCAGGAATACAGTACCTGTACCGGCCCAAGGAAGGATTCCCAGCCATACCCCAGGGCATAACCTGAAAAATCCGGAGCCGTAAACCATTCCCCAGTCCGGAAGATATCGTCCTCCACATTGGCGTAATTGGCAGCAAACAATAAGTGGTTTTTAGGGGAAAATTCATAATCGAGCCGTGCATATGCCTTTACATAACTGTTCCCGGGAAGGCTGAGGAAGTCATACCCAAAGAAGGGGACAAAATTATTGATCAGGTCGTTCCCAAACCCACCGAGCACAAAATCGAGGGAAGTTACCCTTGAGGTCCCCAGCTTGAAGCCGCCTTCGGTTTCCAGGTTTAAGGAGACATCACCGAAAAGCGGAAAGGCGGCACCCATTCTCGCCTTTGCAATGGAAAATTCCTTGAAGTTGTCATTAAAATCGGAGGAAAAAAGGTATAGATGGAAATCGCCGTTGAAATAGACCCCTCTAGAAGGGAAATACCGGTCGTCATAGGTATCAAGAACCAATTGCCCATAAGTACTGTAGAGGTTGCTCTTTTCAAAGAAGGTCCGGTTGTCCTCGTCCGGACTAACAAGTGACCCTTCCGGCAATACTTCGCTGAGCGTGGTAGTACTGTATTTCAGCAATTTATGCTCTATGCCGATCAGGAAGGCAAATTCTTCACGGAGGACTGTCTGCAGGTAAAACTGATTCGTAAAGTCAGTGATCTCAAAATCGATGTTGTTGATATTGGGATCCTGGGGCACTGTAAAATTGGACTCGATAACGCCATAATCGACGTCCCAGCTGAATTCATTAAGGCGGGAATTAAAACCAAAACTCCAGTACAACCCCTTATCCACATAATACTGCAACGAGTACCGTATATTGTCGCCCAGGATCAGGTCAAAAGACGCCACGTCATCCTTGACCAGAAAATTCTTCCGGGTAAGGTTGATCATGGCCGCACTTTTATAGAGGTCATCGTAATGCGCCCCTACCCGGAGGAGGGTTTTGTCCTCGCTTTCCCGTAGCCTGAGCAACAAGTCTTCACCCAGGCCTTCGGACCGGAGTTTGTACCGTATGGTCCTAAAGTTGCCGGTTGCCGCCAGATTGCCAATTCCCTGTGTCAGATCGGAATAGGCGATACGATCGCCCAGGGAGAAACGGAGCTTACCCTTTACATAGGCCCGGGTATAATTGTCATTTCCTTCCAGGATCAACCGGTTGACTACAAGGGAATCCAGAGCAGTAATGGGCTGGTGTTCCCTTTTAGTGTCCCCCTGCTTATTGGCCAATTCTGTAAAAGCATGCTGATTTAGGCGTGCCGCTTCTTCCCCTTCCTTAATGATAGCCTCCTTAAAGTCAAAATCAATAACCGAATAGTTGTCGATATCCGGTTTGATATAGATATCCGTTAAGCCGGCCTTGTCCTTCATGGCCCCCACCGTGCGAAAGTTGTTGATTTGCAAGAGGATCTCTGTGGCAGAGCCGAGGGCTTCCCGATCGCGCAAGCCGTGCTGTACGTCCACCCCGATGACAATATCTGCCCCCATAGCCCGTACTTCTTCCACCGGGTAGTTGTTCAGCACACCGCCATCGATCAAGATCCGCCCATCTACTTCAATAGGTTCGAAAAGGGAGGGCAGGGAACCACTGGCAGCGATAGCCTCTGGCAGGTATCCCTGATTTAATATCACCTCGTTGCCTGTCTCGATGTCTGTTGCCATACAGAAAAAGGGGATGGGTAATTTATTGAAGTCATCCACATTTCTCACGTGATAGAGCAGTTCTACTAGTTTTGTATAAATGTTCTGACCCCCGGAAAGGCCCTGTGGGAAGGTGATTCTAAAGTCATTAAAAGGCAGGGTAAGCGCATAGCGTTCGGAATCTTCCTTCTCATAGAACGATTTGGCTCCCCTGGGGAAAGTATCCTGGATGAGCCCGGCGAGGTCTGTGGTCCTGAACAGGGAATCTAACTCAGTAGCACAATATCCGGAAGCGTAAAGGGCTCCCACTATTGCCCCCATACTGCTACCCCCGATATAATCAATTTCTACCCCGGATTCTTCTATGACCTTCAAAGCCCCGATATGGGCCAGTCCTTTCGCTCCACCTCCGCTTAAAACCAGTCCCACTTTAGGACGTTCCGAAATCTGCCGTGCCTGCCCCAAAAGTGACTTTGTTCCCAGGAAGGCCAGGAACAGGAAACAGAACAGCAGGGATTTCCCCGGGTTAATGGAAGGTTTCATATACCTTTTTTGCTTTAGACAGCCCTATGGCCTTTGTAAGGTCCTCTATACTCGCCTCTTTAATGCGTTTAACCGATTTAAATGTTTTCAACAGGTCTTCTGCTGTTCGCTCCCCAATCCCCTCTATGCTTTCCAGCTCGGAATTAATGGCTGCCTTGCTCCTTTTACTACGGTGGAAGATGATACCAAACCGGTGGGCCTCATTTCGCAACTGCTGTATGATCTTCAGGGTTTCTGATTTTTTATCAAGGTAAAGTGGGATGGGATCCTCCGGGAAGTAGATCTCCTCCAGTCTTTTGGCGATCCCAATTATGGCGATCTTACCCCTGAGCCCAAGCACTTCCAGGCTTTTAAGGGCTGATGATAATTGCCCTTTTCCCCCGTCGATCACAATCAGCTGGGGTAGCGGTTCATCCTCATTCATCAAGCGTTTATATCTTCGGAAAACCACTTCTTCCATAGAGGCAAAATCATCCGGACCCGTTACCGTTTTGATATTGAATTTACGATAATCTTTTTTTGCCGGTTTCCCGTTGCGGAATACCACACAGGCGGCTACCGGATTACTTCCCTGTATGTTGGAATTGTCAAAGCATTCGATATGCCTGGGCTCTTCCGAAAGCCTCAGGTCTTTCTTCATTTGAGCCATGATCCGGTTGGTGTGTCGGTCCGGATCCGTAATCCTGACCTGCTTGAACCGCTCCTGGCGGAAGAATTTGGCATTTCTCTCTGATAGGTCAAGCAATTTCTTCTTGTCACCCTGCTTGGGCACTACTATTTTGACTTCTTCGGATAAGGTTACGGGAAAGGGCACAAAAATCTGGCGGGACTGAGAATTAAATTTCTGCCGTATCTCCAGAATGGCCATTTCCAATAGGTCCTTGTTCTCTTCTTCCAGTTTCTTTTTGATCTCCAGGGTGTGGGATCGTATTATGGCGCCATGCACTACCTGAAGGAAGTTCACGTAGGCATAAGACTCATCTGCAATGATGGCAAACACATCCACATTGCTGATCCTGGGGTTAACGATAGTAGACTTAACCTGGTAAGATTCCAGAACCTCGATCTTTTCCTTGATCCGCTGGGCCTCCTCAAAGCGCATTTCAGCTGCCAGCGTCTTCATTTGTTTTTTGAAATAGTGCAGGGAAGATTTAAAGTTCCCCTTGATAATCTCGCGTATGTCCCCTATTTGCTGATGGTATTCTTCAGCAGTTTGCAACCCTTCGCATGGGCCCTTGCAGTTACCGAGATGGTACTCCAGGCATAGTTTAAACTTACCTGCGGCGATCTTCTCGCTAGACAGGTCATAATTACAGGTCCTCAGGGGATATACGCTGCGGATGAGTTCCAGGAGGGTTTTCACCGTTTTCATGCTGGTATAGGGCCCGTAATACTCAGATCCGTCCTTGATGAGTTTACGCGTGGGAAATACCCTTGGGAAGCGCTCGTTCTTGATACAGATCCAGGGATAGGACTTATCATCCTTCATCAGCACATTATACCTCGGCTGATATTTTTTAATGAGGTTATTTTCGAGGAGCAACGCATCAGACTCGGTGGGGACCACAATATGCCTTATGCTCCTGATCTTCCTGACCATTACCCTGGTTTTGCCCAGTTCATGCGTCTTGTGGAAATAACTGGCCACCCGCTTCTTGAGGTTCTTAGCCTTGCCCACATACAGTATTTTCCCGTCCCGGTCATAAAACTGATAAACACCAGGACTATCCGGGAGGGTACTCAACTGCAGTTCAATGGGTACTTCGGTCATAAGGATCCCCTTTACAGGATGGGCACCATAAAGGTAAAAGGTAATTTTATTTAAAAATGGAATTCCGGGGAAATTCCCCAGACCTATGATTTTATGCCTTCAGAGGGTGCATCAGGCAACTTCTGTTTAAGAAAGGTTTATCGTGTATGTTTATAAACTATTGTTTTTCAACAGCTTGTACTTTTATGTTTAAATAATTGCCTTTTTAACCTTAAACAATAGTTAACTAATTAATAAAAAAAGTGCATTTCATCGATAAAAAGGAACCGTTAATAGGATTTTAAGATATTTTCTTGTTATATTTAGGCAAATAAAATTCGCATTACATGGACAATTATCTCATTACTATTGGGATGTACATCATTTTGATGCTGTTTTTCAAAATCTACTTTGCGGTTGCCGCAAAGGACTAGTTTTGAGAGCGGCGTTCCCCCAATTGACCTGCAAAAACTATGTTGAAAAGGGAAATACGAGCCTACTACCCCAGGCTCCGAAGCGATATCTCCCCCGACATACTTCATAAGAAAAGCCTTACTATAGCCAATCAGTTATTACACCTTCCTGTTTGGGAAAAGGACTTTTTTCATATTTTTCTTACCATCCCG
>NZ_CEYNTP010000204.1:0-5216 GCF_982873095.1 Lentiprolixibacter sp.
AAAGGCAATAGTGGCCACCACCACATCCACTTCTTCCATCAGGAACATGTCCTGGTAGCGCGATCGGGTCTTAGCGTCAAAACCTGCATGATAGGGAACTGCACTAATCCCGTTGACCTGAAGCACCTGTGCCAGCTGTTCCACACGTTTTCGGCTCAGGCAGTAAACAATGCCGGATTTCCCTGTATTTTTCTTTATAAAACGAATGATATCCGCATCCACGTCCTTGGTCTTGGTGCGGACCTCGTAGAAAAGATTGGGCCGGTTAAAAGAGGCCTTGAACACTTTGGCATCTGCAATGCCAAGGTTTTTGATGATATCCTCCTGTACCTTGGGTGTTGCAGTGGCAGTAAGGCCAATGATCGGGATATCATCCCCAAGACGGTTGATAATGCTGCGCAGGTTTCTGTATTCCGGGCGGAAATCATGCCCCCATTCAGAAATACAGTGGGCCTCATCGACCGCAACAAAGGATAGGGGAACCGATTTCAGGAAATCTACATAATCCGCTTTGGTTAGGGACTCCGGTGCTACATACAGCAATTTGGTAAGCCCGTTCCTGATATCCTCCTTAACCAGTTTTACATCAGATTTGGTGAGGGAGGAATTCAACACATGGGCAACACCTTTATGAGCCGTTACCCCTCTTATGGAATCTACCTGATTCTTCATCAGGGCGATAAGGGGCGAGACCACAATGGCTGTGCCTTCCTGTATCAGGGCAGGTAACTGGTAACAAAGGGATTTACCCCCTCCTGTGGGCATAATTACAAAGGTATGCTGGCCGCTGACCACACTCTTGATAACCTCTTCCTGTAAACCCTTAAAATTGGAAAAACCAAAGTACTTCTTTAGTGAAGCACGCAAATCCATCTCTTTCAATTGCATTCCTTATTCAATTGCTTGGCACTGTCAATGCAGTGTCTTTCTTATCAAACCATACAGATGTCTATATTCAATTTTGGCAGGTGGATAGTATTGTAGCAGTCGCTCTAACTTTAAAACAGCGATTCCGTAAAGTTTCTTTAATTTTGCTGTATTAAAGATAACATATTCTTTTAGAAACTGTTTATTTATCCAAACAAATTCTTAAAACAAAACCCGCTAATCCTACGCGAAATTGAAGGACAGTAAAGCCATAATCTCCCTGGCAAAAAAAACCGTAGCAACACAGAGTGAAGCGATCCAAAATCTCTCCCAGTATATCGATGAGGATTTTGTAAACGCTGTGAACTGCATCCGGAATGCAGAAGGCCGGGTCGTGATCTCTGGGATAGGGAAAAGTGCCATTATCGCTGCTAAAATTGTAGCCACCCTGAATTCTACGGGTACCCCTGCCATCTTTATGCACGCGGCCGATGCCATTCATGGTGACCTGGGCACCATCCAGAAAGACGATGTGGTCATCTGCATCTCAAAAAGTGGAAATACCCCGGAGATCAAAATGCTGGTCCCTCTGATTAAAAATGGGAAAAACCGCCTCATCGGCATGACCGGGAGCATGGATTCCTTTCTCGCCAAAAAGGCCGATTACGTTCTCAACACCCATGTGGACAAGGAAGCCTGCCCGAATAATCTGGCGCCTACCACAAGTACCACTGCCCAATTGGTTATCGGGGATGCCCTGGCCATTTGCCTTTTGGAATTACGAGGGTTCAGCAGCAAGGATTTTGCCAAATACCATCCCGGAGGTACCCTCGGTAAGCGACTTTACTTGCGCGTTTCTGACATCGCCCAGAACAATATGATGCCCATGGTACAGCTGGATACGGATGTTAAAAAGGTTATCGTCGAGATTTCCGAGAAAATGCTGGGTGTTACCGCTGTGATGAAAGATAATAAGATCGTAGGGGTAGTTACCGATGGGGACATCAGGAGGATGCTCAACAAATACGACAATATCAACGGACTTATGGCAAAGGATATCATGACCTCCAACCCCAAGGTAATAGAAGCAGATGTCCTTGCCGTAAAAGCGCTCAAAATCATGCAGGACAATGAAATTTCACAGCTGCTGGCTGTGGAAGGAGACCGGTACATTGGGGTAGTTCACCTGCATAACCTCATAAATGAAGGAATACTGTAATGGCAAAATTAGCTAAGGACCCCAATGAGATGTCCTTCCTGGACCATTTGGAAGAGTTACGCTGGCATTTGATACGCTCCACACTGGCTGTGGTGATCATTGGCTTTGTGGCCTTCCTGATGAAGGATTTCATTTTTGACACCATCATTTTCGGTCCGAAGAAACCAGATTTTCCTACCTACGGATTGTTTTGTAAACTCTCCCGGATGCTGGGCTTCAGCGAGGCTTTTTGTGGCGATGAACCCCTGTTCCGAGTTCAGAGCCGGGTGATGGCCGGGCAGTTTTCTGCCCACATTTGGACCTCAATCTGGGCAGGTGTGATCGTTGGGTTTCCCTATATCCTATATGAATTGTGGAAATTCATCAGCCCGGGACTCTATGAAAAGGAAAGGAAATACTCCAGAGGATTTATCCTGATCGCTTCCCTGCTGTTTTTCATCGGGGTGTTGTTCGGGTATTATGTTGTTGCACCCCTTTCTATCAATTTCCTGGGGAGCTATACCGTCAGTGAGGAAGTATTCAATGATATTGATTTAGCCTCCTATATTTCAACGGTAAGGGCTTCTGTGCTTGCGTGTGGGATCGTATTTGAGCTGCCCATTGTGATCTATTTCCTGACCAAAGTGGGGCTCGTTACCCCGGAGATCCTGAAGAAGTATCGGAAAATTGCCCTGGTCCTTGTACTCATCCTGTCGGCTATCATTACCCCTCCCGATGTCGCCAGCCAGATCATCGTGGCTGTACCTGTACTTATTTTATATCAGGTAAGCATCTATATTTCCAAAGTAGTAATCAAACGCGAAGAAAAACAACGCAGCAAGCATGTCAAACCCAGTTCATGATTTTAACGAATACCGTTCCCGTATGAACGAGAAACTCCTGGGAGCGGACAACAAATTAATCAAACGCATCTTCAACCTGGACACCAACGCCTACAGTCCGGGTGCCCTGGATGTAAAAACAAAGGAATTGCTGGGCTTGGTCGCCTCTGCCGTGCTGCGCTGTGACGATTGTATTAAATACCACCTGGAGAAAGCCCATGAAAATGGGGTCAGCAAGGAGGAAATGATGGAAACCCTGGGAATCGCCACGCTGGTGGGTGGCACCATCGTAATCCCTCACCTGCGAAGGGCCTACGAATTCTGGGAACATTTGGAATCCTGAAACAACGCCCCGTTCTTCATCCTGAAGGCATCGATTTCATTAATATTCCGTTAATTCACCAGACTATTCCCGATTATATGTTTAGCTTTATCCCTGATTTTTATGAAGCTCAGAGCTGAAAATATTATGAAGGCCTATCGGGGCCGAAAGGTGGTCAAGGGTATCTCCCTTGAGGTCAATCAAGGGGAGATCGTAGGTTTGCTGGGGCCTAATGGGGCCGGTAAAACGACTTGTTTTTACATGATCGTTGGCCTGATCAAACCCAATGGTGGGCGCATTTACCTGGATGACACCGAAATCACAAAATTTCCCATGTACAAACGGGCGCAAAATGGGATTGGGTACCTGGCCCAGGAAGCTTCCGTATTCCGTAAACTGAGTATTGAAAAAAACATCCTCAGTGTGCTGCAGCTCACAACTCTAAGTAAAAAGGAGCAGCACATGAAAATGGAGTCCCTTATCGAAGAATTCGGTTTGAGCCATATCCGTAAAAACCGCGGTGACCTGCTATCCGGAGGGGAACGCAGACGAACAGAAATTGCCCGGGCCCTGGCTACAGATCCCAAGTTCATCTTGCTCGATGAGCCCTTTGCCGGGGTAGATCCCGTAGCCGTAGAGGACATTCAGCGTATTGTGGCCCAGTTGAAGAACAAGAACATCGGGATATTGATAACGGATCACAATGTTCAGGAAACGCTGGCCATCACGGAACGTTCCTATCTGATGTTTGAAGGGGGGATCCTTAAATCAGGGGTGCCTGAAGTTCTTGCTGAAGATGAAATGGTCCGGAAGGTCTATCTCGGACAAAACTTTGAACTACGAAAGAAAAAACTGGATTTCTAGTCGGTTTCCACATTTCCCTCCCCTGTTTTTGCTCCATACTTATTGATCAGAGAACTAATCACGTAAAACAAGACAATTGCCGTAATGGCCAGGTATTTCATGGTCATCAGCAAGACAAGGCTTACGGCTATGAAGGTGTAGCGCAGGGCGTTATCCCTGAACGACCAATTTTTAAATTTCAGGGCAAAAAGCGGAATATTCGCATTTAGTAAGACCGAGCTGACCACGGTAACAACAAGCAGAAACCAGGGGTTAAGGATCAAAGTATTGAGCGCATCATTGCCCTGGTAAAGCAAGATCAAAGGGAAGGAGATGATGAGCAGGGCATTTGCCGGTGTGGGTAACCCTATAAAAGAGGTCACCTGATCCTCATCTATATTAAAACGGGCCAGGCGGTACGCTGAGGCCATGGTAATTAAAAATCCAGCAAAGGGTAACAGGCTGCTCGCATCAAGAGGTCCTTCCCTGAGTGCAGGATTAAATTCACTGACATTCCATCCCCCGGTCTGCGACATTCCCAGAAGCTGGAACATGATGATTCCCGGAACCAGGCCACAGGTGATCATATCCGCCAGGGAATCGAGCTGTATCCCCAGCTCAGTCTGCGCATCGAGTAGTCGCGCAGCAAGGCCATCAAAAAAATCAAAAAAGATCCCGAGGATCACAAAAAAAGCAGCCAGGTGTAATTCATTGAGTACAGCAAACACCACAGCAATGGAGCCGCTGAGTACATTTAAAAGCGTAAGTAATTGCGGGAGATGACGAATCATGGATGGCTGTTTGGAGTAAAAATAAGATAAATTTTCAACCCATTGCAGGGTCCCGTATTTTATTCAGATATTTGTTGCAGGAGTCTTTCACAATATACAGCAGTTCATCAATCATGCCCTTGAGATATCGTTTCCTGTTTGCTTTCCTGATGGCCATAAGTCTGGGAAATGGCCAATCCCCAATCTTGTCAGATGCCGCTGAGATCAGCGTGCTTACCTGCGGGTCGGGACAGGAACTGTACTCGGCATTTGGCCATAGTGCCTTCAGGGTACAGGATCCGGTTCAGGGCATTGATGTGGTCTATAATTACGGGACTTTTGATTTCCAGGCCCCGAATTTCTATACCAATTTT
>NZ_CEYNTP010000205.1:0-5216 GCF_982873095.1 Lentiprolixibacter sp.
TTTTTATTTCTGGGACTTGTTTTAAGCGCACAAAGCCAGCTACCCCATCTTGATAATGTAGAAAAAGTAGTAATGAAAAATTACTGGGGGGATCAGAAAATCACCGGTAAGAGTAAAGCTTCAACGAATTACACCTTGTCTGTGCTATTTACGGGAACATCTGAAAAAAAGCAGGTACCCCCCTCAGCAATTAAGGACTATATTAATGTATACAAGGAAAATAAGGTGCTGTACATAATGGCTCGTGAACCGAAAGCATTTGAGTCCATTGACCTAATCCTTGAAATGCCCTCTCATATGTTACTGACCACCGAATTGATCAAGGGGGGAAATATCTATGCGGAAAACCTAGATAAGGGCATAGAGGTAAACAGCCTTAATGGCTCGGTAAAGCTCGAGAAAATAGGAAGTTATGCCCTGGTCAGTGCGGCAAATGGGGAAGTAACTGTTCAGTTTGAACATGTTGACCCAACAAAGGCAATATCCCTGATAACACTGAATGGGGGGGTAACGGTGGAGCTTCCCGCCACAGTACGACGCGATCTTCGACTTGTTTCGCGTAAGAACGGCTATATAAACAGCGATTTTGAACTGCAAAGCGATACTTCCATTGAAAACCTCAATACCACAGCATACAGCAAGAGGCCCATTATTGAATCTGCAACGATAAACGGAGGAGGTGAATTACTGTTTCTTTCTACTCAAAATGGACCCCTGACCATCAAAAAGTGGAATTAAAAAAATCGAGGGTGTAATTCACCGATTAGCCATACGCTAAATAGTGGATGATCGATGAAAAACCCTTTAAAATCAAGGGTTTACGAAGATGTAGTTCATCGAAAAAATTAAAATTTCTGTGTTCATTTTATCAAAAATGGGCATATTGCACTCCCAAATCGATACTAGTTCTAGATTTCAGGACGGTTATTTTAAGTGTAACGTAACCAATATGGCGGGGAATAATTTTCATGTAGTTGATTTGGTTCCTGTGCCATAAGGAACTGTGGAGTTAAATCCGATGAAGCAGGGTAGCAATACCCTGCTTTTTTTATTCCCTTTAGTCCCTCATATTTTTCTACTTTAGTTCAGGAAACTTCAATTGCGGAATGAAAGCGGTAATTTATGAGCGGTTTCAAGGACCATTAAGGCTTACAGAAACAGTTTATCCTGTTCCTGACAACAACGGAGTGGTGGTCAAGGTGGAAGCCAGTGGGCTGTGTTTGTCTGACTGGCACGGCTGGATGGGGCACGATCCGGATATTGTTTTGCCCCACGTCCCCGGTCATGAACTGGCCGGAACTATCGTGGAAGTGGGGAAGAAGGTCAAAAACTGGAAGCCGGGTGACCGCATAACCGTGCCTTTTGTAGGGGGATGTGGAAATTGTGTTTATTGCCAACAGGGCGATCCCCAGGTATGCGACCATCAGTTCCAACCCGGCTTTACTGCCTGGGGTTCCTTTGCGGAATATGTAGCCATCGATTATGCGGACCAAAACCTCGTAGCACTCCCTGCAGACATGGGATTTACGGAAGCTGCCAGCCTGGGGTGCCGTTTTATTACTGCCTACCGGGGCCTGGTTCACCAGGGCAAGTTACGATCCGGACAAAAGGTCGCCATTTTCGGTTGTGGTGGGGTAGGCCTATCGGCCATTCAAATTGCAAAAGCCACTGGAGCAGAAGTCTACGCTGTTGATATCAACAACGAAAAGTGCCAGCGTGCCGAGGAAGTAGGGGCAAGCCATGCTATTAACAGTAAAACAGAGGATCCCGTGGAAGTTATCCGGGAACTTACCGGGGGCGGCGTGCATGTATCCATGGATGCCCTGGGCCATACGGGCACCTCTTTGCAGGGTATCCAAAGCCTGCGGAAACGGGGAAAGCATATACAGGTAGGTTTAATGACAGGAGCACATGCACAGACTGCTGTCCCTATGGACAAGATCATTGCCCATGAATTGGAAATCCTGGGCAGCCATGGGATGCAAGCGGCAAAATACCCTGAAATGTTCGAATTCATACGAAGCAGAGGCATTGATTTGAACAAAATGATTGGGTACCGGGGAGCCTTATCGGAAGTACCGGAATTGCTCCCTCGTATGAAGGAAACCCCTCAGGCTGGGATCACAGTCATCGACAACTTCCAATAAGCCGCTTATAAAAGTTTTGCTGCAACGTCCTGCCAGTCGAGCGCACGCTCAAATCCATTGGAATGCACGTTGTGCGGGGAGGTAAATAGCATGGGCCGCGGCCCGGTAAAATGCTGCAGGTTAAAACTGCGATCATCAATCAGAATATCCCCCTTGAGAATATGCTTATCTCCACAGAGTATGCGCTGTTTCCAATGAATAAACGGAAAATGTTCGTCCAGCCATTCGGACTTCTCCTTCAGGGAGTTGGGAAACTGCATGGCAGCTGAGGCTATAAAAACCTCATACTTTTCATTGAGTTCCCGTAACACCTCCTGGCTGAACGGAATGGGTTTTAGAGACCGAAAAAACCCTGGTCGGGTATAATGCTTCCAAACACTTTCCTGATGCTGTTCTGGCACCATCTGCCATACCTCTTTGCCGTGGCATGCTTCAATCGTAAGAGCCCCATTAAAATCCCGGTTATACCATTCCACGTGAGCGCCATAGGTGTCGGCAATCACTTCATCCATGTCCACAAATAGGGTCATTGTAATACGTTTTATACGAAGTACGCAAAAAGTGCGGAAATATTGAAATCAATCACCGATTAGTAGCGCTTAGACGTACTCAATCCTGTGCTGCCTTAACCACAAGTTCAAACAATTTCATATCATCATGGGCAGTGCCACTCTTCGGGTGCCTCGGGTTCTCTGCTTCATATTTTAAAACTACAACCATATCTAGCGAAGGCACGACCCCGATGATCTGTCCTCCAAAACCACTGGCAAGAAATACTGCTTCCCCGGCTACCTTGGTCAGCCACCAATGATACCCGTAGCTGTAGCGCCCGTAGATATTGGTTTTATGGTCTTTCAGGGAGTGTTCTACCCAATCCTGTGGAACGATGTAACGGTTTTCCCATAGTCCCCGATTAAGGTATAGATACCCAAATTTGGCCATGTCCCTCGCTGTCAGGAAAAGTCCGAAACCAGCAGTTTCAATTCCTTTTGGGCTTTGCAACCAGCTTTGAGGAACGGGGATTTTATAATCGTTCCAGCTGCTGTAGTCTGGTGGCAAGGCAAGCGGTTCGAAGTCAATACCCAGGGGTTGAAATAGTTTTTCATCCGCTAAGTCCCCCGGGGTTCGCCCCATACGATAGTAAATCAACGAGGTCAGGAATTGTGAATTCCCGGAACTGTAGTGAAAATGTTTTCCTGCGGGGTGGTCCTGCCCCCGATCCAGAGCAGCCTGCACCCAGTCCTCCGAGAAAATCCATTCTACCCATCTCGGACCTTCCTCATTCCAGTCCAAACCAGTCGTGTGGGTTAAGGCATGATTAAGGGTAATATCATTGAAATCAGGGTAGGAGGTAAGTAGTTCTGCCATCCTCTGGTCAGGCGAACTGAAAGCCCCTTCTTCCCTGGCAATACCCAAAAGGGCGGAGGTTACACTCTTGGTAACCGACCATAGGTTGGTGCTGGCCTCAGGCCCGCCTTCACCGTAATATTCCTCAACAACCAGGTACCCCTCTTTGACGACCAAGAGGGCCCTCATCAGGTAGTCGTCCTCAGCGAATTCCTTCGCTTTAGCAAGTTTATCTACACTGAACCCCCTGGATTCAGGTAGCGCCGTTTGCCATCCGTTGGTAGGCCAGTAAGGTCGTTCAACAACCGGCCAGTCGAATCCTTTTTCAGGGACAATGATGGTATCCCCTTTATCGCAAGAGAAAGCCATTATGAAAAAAAGCGCCGATAAAAAAAGATAGCCGTTGAAGAGATGTCTGATATTCATTTTCATTCGGGAGATTTCATAAAAGTTTAAAAAGTAAAAACCACAAAATCTATGACATTAGTCATTATTGGTAAAATAAAGGAAGTGTATCTTCGGTCTGGCAAAGGGGAAGTATGGGAAAGCCAGTATGGCTTTTTAGCAAAATGAAGAATAAACCGTTGATGCTTAAGGATTGTAAATCTAGCCGATATCTTCCCACGCGACAGGCGGGGATTGAGAAGGGTATTTTAGGAGAAGAAAGACAGCATTCGAATAAATGTTTTATTTTCAATACTAATTATCAGCGGCCACTAAAGGCCGAAAATTACGGGCAAATATGACCATAGGTATCTTGAAGGAAACGCAAAAAGGGGAAAAACGCGTTTCTGTATCCCCAAGAATTGTTAAGCAAATAGTCGATGCAGGGTTTCGTGTAATCGTAGAAGATGAGGCCGGGCTCGATTCCTCCTTTCGAAATGGCTACTACCGGGATGCGGGGGCCGAAGTAGAAGAAAGGGCACTGGTTTTCAAGGAAGCTGATGTCCTGATCAAAATCAATCCTTTTGACGAAGACGATTTAAAACTGGTGCGCAAGGGCCAGGTCCTCATCAGCCAGTTGTATCACAAGTCTAATACTAAACTTATCAAAGCAATTGCCTCAAAAGGCTTGTCCGCTTTTTCAATGGACGCCATGCCCAGGATTTCCAGGGCTCAGGAAATGGATGTGCTGAGTTCTCAAAGTAACCTTGCCGGGTATAAATCGGTTATTCTCGGGGCTTTTCTGATGAAGAAGATCCTTCCCCTTATGATGACTGCAGCAGGCACTATAAAACCTGCCAGGGTATTTATTTATGGTGTCGGGGTGGCTGGTTTGCAGGCGATAGCCACCGCTAAGCGCTTAGGAGCGGTAGTGATCGCGACGGATATCCGGCCAGAAACCAAAGAACAGGCAGAATCCCTTGGGGCCAAATTCATCATGGTAAACGGAGAGGAACAGGCCTCTGAAGGGGGATATGCACAGGAAGCCTCGGAGGAATATGCGGAAAGGCAACGACAAGCAGTTAACGAAGAACTTTTTAAAGCAGACCTGGTGATCACTACCGCCGGGATTCCCGGGAAAAGATCCCCGATACTGATCACTAAAGAACAGGTGAAACAGATGAAAAACGGAGCGGTTATCATTGATTTGGCCGCCGCCCAGGGAGGCAACTGTGAGCTGAGTAAGATAAACAAGACCGTGGTTGTAAATGGCATAACCATAGTAGGAACAACTATTGCCCCGGAAAGCGTATCCACCAATGCCAGTGATTTATACGC
>NZ_CEYNTP010000206.1:0-3263 GCF_982873095.1 Lentiprolixibacter sp.
TTCCTCCATAATACACTATTCATAGACCCTGATGATCTCCCCATTCCCCTTGCCTACCGCGCTTCGTATATACGCATTAACTGCCTTCTTCATGGAGATGGGGTTGTGGCCCGGGAAGTAGTCTTGGTACTTTTCATAGGCATCTTCAACCAGGCCCAGGGAGACCGCATTAACACGGATACCATTAGTTAGTTCCAAACGAAGGGCGCGGACAAAACTGTGGATAGCCCCGTTCACCATCGCCGCACTTGTGGTCTTAACCACCGGGTCATCAGCCAATATACCGGTGGAGAGGGTAATCGAGCCATTTTTATTCAGGTAGTGCTGCCCGATCCTTACCAGGTTTACCTGACCCATAAGCTTGCTTTTAATGCCGATATAGTAATCCTGTTCATTAAGTTCCCCAAAGTCATCCCATTTTGCTTCTCCCGCAATGCACACTATAGCATCCAGTTTCCCAACTTGTTCCAAACCCTTCTTTATAGAATTGCTATCCCCAATGTCAATGGCAAGATCACCGCTATTTCTTGCGCCAACGATCACTTCATGGTCTTTTGAGAAATAATTAGTTACAGGTTTCCCTACTGTACCGTTTCCGCCAATTATCAGTAATCGCATATCGAGACGTGGTTTAATCGGTTATTCACAATTGCAGTGACTTTCTACTCCGCAGGTGCAGGTAGGTATAACATCTTTCCTGAATGTTCTGTTATTGGATTTTACACTTAAAAGGTATCAAAAACAAACGGTTTGAGCCACTGCCCAAACCGTATTTCTTTTCTTAATGGAATAGCCCCTGTGATCACACAAACCGGATCCCGTAACGGCCACAGATCTCAGCAACCTTATCAAAATCGGGAGGCCCGGGAGGTAATTTTCCCAGTTCTCCAAACATGATTTCTATGCCTGCAGGAAATGCACTGGTAGACATGCTGGCATTTTCAGTCCCTACAATCTTCCAGGAGTGCACTACGTTTTTTGGTGCAAACGCAACGTCGCCTTCCTGCAGCACAGTAGTCTTTCCTCCAACCATAATTTCAACCTGACCTTTAAGCACTCGGAATATTTCATCTTCCCGGGTATGGACATGGGGTGGGATACCCACTCCTGGTTCTACATCATTCACCCACTCCACAATTTGGTTGTTCGTGTCTGCTCCACTTATCTTGTGCATCTGGATATCTCCAATGACATTAAGTACATTTCCCTCATCCTTCCGGACAATCTTTGGGTTGGGCTCACTATTAGTTTTGGGATAAGATGGGTTGCCTTTAGCAGTTGCGATTGCTGGGAGACACGCCCATCCTAAAGCTATCCCCGAATTTTTAATAAATGTTTTTCTGTCCATGATATTGAGTTTGCCTCAATATAGAATTTCTTAAGGGGGAAAAGATTTAGAATATTTCGGTTATCTCTTAGAATTTCGGAATACCTAGTTCCTTCTCAGGGATGAGGGTGTTGTTCCGGTCTGATTTTTAAAAAAATAGCTGAAGTAATCCGGTGAGGAAAAACCGAGGTCATAGCTTATTTCCTTGATGTTCTGATCTGAAAACTTCAGCAGGTGACGTGACCGCATCAGCAACTGCTCTGTGATGATGGCTTTGGCCGTGCATCCCAATACGTCTTTGACACACTCATTAAGATATTTAGGGGAGATATTCAGCCGATGGGCGTAGTCCGAAACATCGTGGTATTCAGACAAATGTTTGTCCACTAGCTTTTTGAAATTATACACCACATTGCTTTTTGATCCCTTGTCACTAAGAACAGATTTTATGTTACACTGTCCATCGCAATACACGAAAAAGGTATTGAGCAGGGACAGAATAGCATCTTCCTTATGATTTAGTTCTGAGCCCAATAATTCATCTATCATTTCGAGAATGGCCTGGGTACGCTTGGCGATACCAGGACTTAAATTGATGATCGGGATCTCACTGGAATTGAATAGCCTGAGTTCATTGATATGCAGTTTGCTGAGCATAGGGTGATTAAGGGTTTCCCGTTTGATAGACATGATGTATCCGGCCGAGTGTTTGCTCTCTCCTTTGGATATTTTCCAGTTCAGATTGTGGGTAAGGAAAAGGATGGAATTCGACACTTGTTCATGGAAGACACCGTCAATTTCAATTCCTTCAACATCTTCTTGTATCCAACAGACGTAGAATAAACCTTCCTCAGGTTTTGCAGTAGTTCTTGAAGTGATTCTTGAAATTGAAACAGGATCTGATATCATAGAAGAAAAATTGAACAGTTTACAAATGTCATGGGCATGGGTAATTTTAAAGATAGTGTTTAATAGCGATTATCGGCTAACTGAAGGAGAGGATGTTTTTAAGAGAATCCTGAAAACATACAAAACGCCCCGGAACCCCGGGGCGTTTACAAAGGCGTTGCCGCTCTGGCGGCCACTAACCTAACCAACTTTATTCAGACCGTTGCCGGCCTTATGTCATTAAAACCGAAAGTTCAGTCCGCTGTAAACCCCTAGAGAAAAAGGCTGAAAATTTCCTGCCGATTGTGAAAAGGTATTCAACTGGTATTTGAACATGGGTTCCAGGTTGAGTTGCATTTTAGGGCTTAAACGGTAGAAGACACCCAGCCCCAGGTTGGTGCTGAAATTGACCTCATTCAGGTTGTTGGCTTCGCCCATGGAAGTGGAGGTATTGTCTGCAACCAGTGTAACGGAATTACCAGTAAGGAACAGCGAACTCACCCCTCCGATGAGGTTTATCCCCAATTTCCTGTCCAGCAATCTGTAATGCAGCTCTACCGGGACTTCCAGATATCCAAAATTTTGTACCATCCTACCTTCCCTGGCCGGGCTTAGTGCAGTCACTTCATTCGCATCCAGAGCAGCATTTTGCTGGGCGCCGCGGCCCGCCTGGCTTTCCACTACCAACGTACGGGAATTGGTATCGTAATCAATGTTATCGATCAGGGTGCTAGTAGACGCGGATAGAGAAGAGGAAAAGCGCACTTCATCAGTGTCATATCCGTAATCCACGCGGTGCACTCCGGAGCGCACACTCATCTTTTTAGAAACCTGATAGGATACAGCCACACCGTAGCTGAGGTTTACGTTACCGGATTTGCTGTTAGCTACAAAATTCGAATGTATAGGAGACCCTTCAGACAGCGTATTAAAATACACCGGGGCCACCATCGGGCCTACAGACCAGCGCGTACTGTTGTCCTCCGCAACCGCTTCTTCTTCCTGTTCCTCGATCACATCAAAAATTGATTTCTTGACGGCGGGTTCA
>NZ_CEYNTP010000206.1:3273-5154 GCF_982873095.1 Lentiprolixibacter sp.
CAACCTTTTCTTCCCCGGTTTCAACCTCATCTTTGTTTTCAGCTACTCCTTCTAATAGCGCCTTCTGTTTTTCTGATTCGGAAGCGCGTTCTTTTTGGGTTGTCATGTTGCTGGCAAACCTGGCCTCCTCAGCAGCCGCTTCACCCGCCTCATGATTTTTAAAGCTGTCTTGCTCCTCATCATCCTGAAGGGCAAGGGCCTGATTTACTGACTGGTTTTTGTCCTTTTCACCGGATAGTTGTGTTCCATTAGAATTTGATGTTGTGGGCAGCCCTGTGTTTTCACTGGTGGCCACTTTGATTTCCGGTTCGGGCATTTCAGCAGTTTCTGTTTGAGGCACAGCTGAGGGTGTTTCTGATTGTCGAACATATCTCTCTTCTTTCTGCAATTGGTCGTTTTGCTGTAAATCCTGAGGTGTATTGGACGATTCCATTTCCACAGGTTGGTCCGTATCAGTGACCCCTTCAGGACTTGTTCCTGATCCTAGAGGTAGGAAGAGGTAAAGCAGCAGGGCCAGGGCTGCAGCAACACCCCCCAGTCGCCACCAGATGGGGACGACCCGCTTTTTTGATTTTTTCTTGTCCAGGGAAGCTGCAATGGATTCCCATACCCGCTCATCCGGGGTTTCCTGGTAGTCCTTGAGCCGGTCTTTAAATACCTGGTCTACGTGATTCTTTTTCATGTTTTACTGGTTTTAGCAGTAGTTCTATGTTGTTTTTTGATCTTTTGTTGTAAAATCATCCGGGCCCTTGCCAGGTTGGATTTTGAGGTTCCCAGGGAGGTCCCGAGGAGTTCACTGATCTCTTTATGCGAATACCCGTCCAGGACATAGAGGTTAAATGTGAGCCTGTATTTATTAGGCAGTTCCCGTATGTACTGTAATAAGGTTTGCAGGGACAGTTCTTCATTTTCCTCCAGCGTTTCCACGGCTTCTTTGTGATTTTCTGATATTAGGCTGAGGAATTCCTCCTTGCGGTATTTTTGAAGCACTGTATTGATAGTGATCCGTTTCATCCAACCTTCAAAAGAACCCTTGGATTTATATTGTCCAATTTTTTCATAGATCGTCATGAAGCTGTCGTGCAAATTATCTTCAGCTTCTGTCCGGTTGCGTGAGTATTTCAGACAGACACCAAAGAGGATACTCGCATAGGTCCGGTATAATTGTTCCTGAGCCTTGCGATCGCCTTTTTTGCAGGATGCTATGAGCGTATCCAGATTCAAATTGTTGGTCAGAATTAGTGGATTGAGCCCTTATGGGTTAACTGGTACGGTTATTTCAAAGTATTCCGAAACCCCGTTTTCATCTTCCCCTGTCCAGAATCGGAAAAGATAGGGTTCGCTATAAAGCACCTGGAAGTTAAAGGTCGCAGTTTCTTCCTCAACAACCTGGGCACATTCCCTGTCTTCCAGCTCAGACCCTATAGCAACCACATTTCGTGTAGTAGTGTCTTCCCTTCGGATGTCAAAACCCTCAAAGAAAACACAGGAATTGGGTTTGAGGTAGGTAACACTAACTTCATAGATGGCATTTACGTCAAAAGACTCCGGCAGGTCTGCACTGGTAATCTGCAGGGGTACGAAATGGTAGCTGATACCATCATCCTCGAGTTCGCAAGAAAACAGGCTTATAAGTAGCAGGCAACTCAGCCACAATCTTATATGCTTCATAACCATCAACACTTTTATCATCTAAGATGAATAAAATGAGAAAAGGTTGCTTTAACGCCCGCTAACACGGGTCCTTTAGTCCTTTAGCGTCTGAATGGCGTCTTTGATCTTGGCTTCCAGTTCTTCGAGCAATTCCGGGTTGTCTTGCAGAAGGGACTTTACGGCATCGCGCCCCTGTCCCAGTTTGGTGTCCCCGTAGCTAAACCAGGA
>NZ_CEYNTP010000207.1:0-5102 GCF_982873095.1 Lentiprolixibacter sp.
CGGGGCACTAATCTTGCGGCCGGCCACACTCGTGGCCAGTTTTTCGATAAAACTTTTACTTAAGTCATTGTCGATATCCAATTCTGCATCCCTGGTTATTTTGATCATATGGGCAGAGATGGACTCATAGTCGAACATAGAGAATATCCGATCCAGGCAGAAGCGGATCAGATCATCCAGAATGATGATATAGTGCTTTTCCCCTTCTTTGGGTAAAACAATGAAGCGGTCTATCCCTTTCGGAATTTCGATCAGTGCGTACCGCTTGTTGTCCTGATCGGAACCTTCGTCGGCATCCGCTTTAAGTACGATCTTCACAGCCAGGTAGGCTGCCGTATCCTTCAGGGTAGGGAACGCTGCCAGATCGTTCAGGATGATCGTCATGAGCTGCGGACTTACATGCTGCACAAAATATTTTCTAACATAGGCAGCCTGCTCCTCAGTAAGGGCCGTTTCTTTGACCACATGGATATGCTGGGCTTCTAATTCCCTCTCGATCTCATGAAGAATTTCCAGGCTCTGGGCTTGTTGCCTGATCACGATTTCCGTTATGGCCTCGAGCAACTCTTTAGCCGTTTCTCCACCGAGCACACTCTTTCCTTTTTTACCCGCGAGTACAATACGTTTCACTGTAGCATATCGTACTTTGAAAAATTCATCCAGATTATTGGAAAAAATGCCCAGGAATCGGAGCCGTTCAATCAGGGGTACTCCAGGGTCTGCGCTTTCCTGCAATACACGTTCATTGAATAACAACCAGCTGATCTCCCGGTTAATATATCGCTCTTTGTGTATAACCATTAACGAAGGTCTTTTGGAAATAAAAGAAGTTCTGTGGATCCTTTTTCTGTTTTTGCCCAGCTATCTTGCTCGAACCTCAGATGAACAAGTCCGGAAGTAGGAACATTGTCAATATGCCGGTTACCCCATTGATTGGCAAGATTGGTTAAGGCATAGTTATGGCCGAAAATGGCCACTGTATTAAGGGTGTCGTCAAGTTGCTTGACAAATCGTATGACACTTTCCCCGGAAAAATCATAAAGCGCCTTGTTCAGGTGCACCTGCTCCAGGGGGTAGTCCAGGGTCCTGCAAAAGATATTACAGGTGTGCAGTGCACGATTGGCAGGACTACTAAAAATCTTGTCAGGACGGAGCGTAGATGTTGATTTAAATCTATCTGCCACGAGGTGCCCATCCTTTATCCCTCGTAATTTCAATGGTCTGTCCTGATCGTTTACATCATAATCCCAGGAAGATTTGCCGTGCCTGAACAGAATTAAATTTTTCATAGGTGCTATATTTAGATCCACGCCCGATACCCGATTCCTGTTTAGGACCGACTAAGGGGCCAGGCGTTCTATTTTCCATTCGTAGTCCTCTTGCAAGGTAAACCGAATTCTATCGTGCAGGCGGTTGGGTCGTCCCTGCCAGAATTCAATTGAATGAGGCCTAACAAGGTAGCCCCCCCAATAGTCAGGTCTAGGTATTTCCTTACCTAGGTAGGCCTTCTCCAGTTCTTTCAGGGAATCATCCAGGGCTTCCCTGGAGGGGATAACCTGGCTCTGGCGCGAAACTATTGCCCCCAGTTTACTGCCATCGGGTCTTGATTCGAAATATCCATCAGAGAGGTTTTCCGCAAGCTTCTCCGCCGCTCCCTTGATGATTACCTGTCGCTCCATGACGGGCCAGAAAAAAGAGAGGCAAACCTTAGGGTCCTTAGCTATAGCAAGGCCTTTCTCACTTTCGTAGTTGGAATAAAAAATGAAGCCCTCGTGTGTATATTTTTTCAACAATACTACACGGGATTTCGGGAAACCATCTAGACCCATGGTAGACAGGGTCATGGCATTGGGTTCATCAATAGCGCCCGAATCCTCTACCTCGTAAAACCATTTCTGGAACAAGGCAATAGGATTGTCCGAAATGGCATCCTCATGCAGGTTGCTCTTCTCATACGATTTACGATAATTACTCAAATCCTCCATGTACCGTTCACCTTTCCCTTGGTGGGTTTACAAAGTTGACAAAAAGATGATGAAATATAAAGTCTTAGAGCAGATATTCGGGGGTAAGCTGGGAAAATAGGGGCTAAAATTCAAAGCATTTCCCATCCTCGGCAAGTAAAACGTCGGGGAAAATCGTCCCGGCCTCCTCTGAAAAAGCGGCAAGGTCCTTGTACCGGGTTGAAAAATGGCCCAGGATCAATTGATCTACCCCCGCATCCCGTGCAATGCGGGCGGCCTGTTTTGCTGTGGCGTGTTTAGTGACCCCGGCCAGACGGATCTCAGATTCCAGGAATGTCGATTCATGGTACAACACCCTCATCCCTTTTAAAGCCGGGACCAGGCCTGGATCAAACACCGTATCACTGCAATAGGCATAACTCCATGGTTCCGGCGGATCAAAGGTGAGCAAGGCATTATCAATGCGCTGCCCATCATTAAGGAGCATATCCTCCCCCTGTTTGATCTTATTAAAATACGCCTTGTCGATACCATAGTTCCGAACTGCTTCAACGTTCAGCTTTCGAAGTCCTTTTTTTTCACGGAACAGGAATCCGTTGGTATAAATGCGGTGGTCCAGGGGAAGCGTATCCACTACTACCTGTTCATCCTCAAATATGCGTTCGGGAGTCTTTTGGGTTAGTTCATGGAATATCAGCGGATAATTGGTCCAGGAGTTCCCAAGCTTCAACATCAGCGTCATCGCTTCCTTGATCCCCTTGGGTCCATAAATATGCAGTTCTTTTTCACGACCAAGCAAACGGAAGGTGGAAATCAGGCCAGGAAGCCCAAAGAAATGGTCGCCGTGTAAATGGGATATGAAAATATGGCTGATCCTCGAAAATTTGATCTTGTGTTTGCGAAGCTGTACCTGTGTTCCTTCTCCGCAATCGATCAGAAACAAATGGTTATTGATTTCCAATACCTGGGAAGTTGGATTGGATAAGGTCCTGGGAGTAGCGGCAAAACAACCGAGGATATGAAGTTTCATGACCGATGCCGTTCTTTTTGCACTTCAGGTAATTGCAGCAGAACTGCTGTAAATCGAAGCGGGATAGTATGGACATACACCGGGTAGTACAGCATACCTACAGTTCAAGGTCCCTTTCAATCTCCTCCATTTCAATGATATCCCTGGCTTCCTGTACGGTGGGTACTACGCAGATCTCGTCAGGGATCTCATCATAGGGTACATTTTTAGTCACCAAAACAAAGGATTTTCGCCTGGCCCTGTGAGTATTGGAGAGGTTCAAAAATTCCAGAAGATCACCGGTGCTTAAGGAATCAAAAGTGAACAAATTGATGATAAGATGATCATCCTGGACCTTCTGATATCCACCTTCTAGATTTTCCAGAAACGTATTTAGTGCTATATTTTCCTGGTATACAATAGTAGTATTACCCTCCTTATCAAAGATCATGTTGAGCTATTTAATTTTTGAAGCTAGCAAATAGATTACCGCCATGCGAATGGCCACACCGTTTTCAACCTGATCCAGGATGATCGACTGCCCGGAGTCCGCAACATCACTGGTGATTTCAACTCCACGATTGATGGGGCCAGGGTGCATGATCACAATTTCCTTGTCCAGGCTCTCCAGAAGGGCTTTGTTCACCCCAAACTGCTGGGTGTATTCCCTTGTAGAAGGGAAATAACTAAGATCCATACGTTCCTTCTGGATGCGCAGCATATTGGCTACATCACACCAATTCAATGCCTTTTTGAGGTCAGTTTCAACTTCTACGCCCAGTGATTCGATATACTTGGGTAATAGGGTCCTGGGGCCGCAGACCTTAACTTCAGCGCCTTGTAACTGCAGTGCGAAAATATTGGAAAGCGCTACCCTCGAATGGAGTATATCCCCTACAATAACCACCTTTTTCCCGGCGACCTCCCCCAGCCGTTCCCTTATGGAATAGGAATCCAGCAGGGCCTGAGTGGGATGTTCGTGTGCACCATCCCCGGCATTTACAATGGAGGCATTAACGTTTTTTGAGAGAAAAATACCCGCTCCCGGGTTGGGATGGCGCATGACCACCATGTCTACCTTCATGGAGAGAATATTATTCACCGTATCGATGAGGGTCTCCCCTTTTTTAACCGATGATTGCCCGGCTGAAAAATTGATTACATCGGCAGACAACCGTTTCTCCGCCAGCTCAAAAGAGAGTTTCGTGCGTGTACTACTTTCAAAGAAGATGTTGGCTATAGTGATGTCCCGCAAGGATGGTACCTTCTTTATCGATCGGTTGATAACCTCCTTAAAATGGTCCGCAGTCTCAAAAATGAGTTCAATGTCCTGTTCGTTCAGGTATTTTATCCCTAACAGGTGATTTACACTTAACTCACTCATTTTTAATTATTTATCAAATATATTACATCTTCCTCAGGTGTGTCGGACCAGACCACCTGAACCCGTTCTTCATTAATAGCATCTACCTGCCTGCCCCGATAATCGGGTTGGATGGGTAAATGCCGGCTGAACCTGCGATCGATCAGGGTAAGCAATTCTATAGATCCTGGACGTCCAAAAGACTGAATTGCAGTGAGCGCAGCCCTTATGCTCCTCCCTGTATATAAAACATCATCGATCATCACCACATCCTTGCCTTCCACAAGGAAATCAATCTTCGTACTACTGGCCTCCAGTGTTTTATCCCCCCTTCGAAAATCATCCCTGTAAAAAGTGATATCCAGATATCCCAAAAGGATGTCCTTAACCTTATAATCCTCTTTCAAAATCCTTGTAAGTCGTTCTGCTACATGGATTCCCCTGGGTTGCAGTCCGATCAATACGGTGTTGCTAAAATCCAAATGTCTCTCTAGTAATTGACAAGCCAAACGGTGAAGTATGATGTGTATCTCTTTGGATGAAAGAAGGACTTTTTGGCTCATCGTCATGTAAACCATCGGGTTCAAAGGCAAAAATAGGCAATTCTTCTGAAAATGTTCCTGCGCTTCGGGCAGAACCTCATTTGTGTCAGCTACAAAAAAACCCCGGCGAATTGCCGGGGTTTTAAGAATCTCATTGTTCAAAGGAAGCTTATTTTTTCTTATCAGCTTCCATTTTATCCTTCAGCGCCTGCAATTGCTCGTTG
>NZ_CEYNTP010000208.1:0-5082 GCF_982873095.1 Lentiprolixibacter sp.
TCCGTTATTGATTTGCCCGTCCGCAGTCACGCCAATATGGTCAAGGTGCGAAGAGATGACCACATACTCCTCCGGAAAGCTAGTCCCCTTCATTACGGCAACGACGTTTTCCGATTCCACGGCCTCATTAGCGCTCTGCAATTTTATAGCGAGGGATTTTGCAATGGTTTGGGCAGATGTGATCCCCTGAAGATCCGGCAGGAGGGCATCGGCCAGTTCCTGACCTACCAAAACCACGGTAGGAATATCCTCAGGTTGTTTCAGGGATAATCTACCGCTATTATTGCGCTCCATATACTGGTAATATCCGTTATAGCGGCCGTAGTTCACAGGATCAAAATACAGGATGCCTTTGGCCCCCTTTTCCTGGGCCACTTCGGTGCGTTTCCCTACCGCTTCAGACATATTGCTCCAGGCAGAGGCCTCTGTAGAACCAGAAATCACATAAGAACCATCCTGGTTTTGGGGCTCCCCGAATTTCATCAATACCAGTTTGCCTGAGACATCGAGACCCTCGTAATCCGAATAGGTCTCTGTTTCAATGCCATAGCCCACATAAATTACTTCATTAAAGGTCCCCATCAGGGAAGAAAACGCAAGCAGGTCTTTTCCTATCTGGAATTCCTGATCCCCGATGCTTATAGAACCGGTTGGGAGTTTAGACATTTCCAGGGGTACTTTCTGGAAATATTCCCCATTGGGTTGCGCAGCTGGAATATCGAGTCCCTCATAATGGGCTTTTATGTATTCTACCGCCTTTTTTTGACCCGCTTTACCTGTTTCCCGCCCTTCAAATTCGTCGGAGGCATAGGTATACAGGTGCTCTTTAAGCTCTTCTTCCGTTATGGACTTGGCATAATAGATAGCCGCTTGTTCTGCGTCCTTTACTTCTGCCGTATCTGCGGATTTTTGCGTGGCGTTGCAGGCCCATGCTAGGGCGAGGAACATCCAGATGAATTTCTTCATGATCATGATCGAATTAAAAAATCGATCAAAAATAGGGAAAAGAACCGGAATATTTACTTACATACTTCGGTCAGTATAATTACCTGCGATCGGGGCTGTGCAATGAAAAACTTAAACCTTCTTTACATGTTTTACAAAATACATCAGCAGGGTACTCAGTAATACCAAAACACCTGAAATCGTAAAGGCCGCTGGGAAATTACCAAGGTCACCGAGGTAGCCGCCCAGGATGGGCCCGAAAATTCCACCAAAGCCATATGCGAGGAACACATAGGGGTAATTTTGCCCCACATTTTTGGCCCCGAATACATCCGCTGTAGTCGCTGGGAATAGGGCAAAGAGCCCACCGTAATTAAAGCCAATCAATGTGGCTGCCAGGTAAAGCAGTAGCTCTGTGCCCGCCATATAGGTGAACAGGATGACAAACACTCCCTGCGTAAAGGTCAGGATGATGAGCGACTTTCTCCTGCCCAGGGCGTCGCTGATTACCCCCCAAAGGATCCTTCCCAAACCATTGGCCAGGCTGAAGAATATGGCGATGGCACTACCAGCAATGGCACTGGCCCTGAGCTCCGAAAAGCCATTTTCCATAAGTGCCTCCATGGGGTATAGTTTCATTAGACCGATAGACATCAGTCCGGCCCCTGCACTAAACGCAAAGGTCAGGAAGATCATATAGAACTGCGGGGTGCGCAGCATTTCCCTGGGGCTCATCTCTACGGCTTCCGAAGCCGTGGTTTGACCCGGGACTTTCTTGATACCACCTTCGGGTTCCCAGCCGTCTGGTGGGTTCTTCATCCAGATGCTTCCCACCAGGATCATCAGCAGGAAGAGCACCCCGTAAACCATAAAAGTGTTGGCGATGCCTATCGAGGTGAGCAGGTCCCCCCAGGATCCGGCGATTTTAACCCAGAACAGGGCCCCGAAACCGAATCCGGCTACGGCGATCCCCGTGATCATGCCCTTGCGGTTCGGAAACCATTGAATCCCTACAGCTATAGGTACCACATAGGCCAGTCCGATCCCGATACCTCCTATTACCCCAATACTTATCAGCAGGGTGATGAAGTCTGTAGCCCCAAACAGTCCGGCAGCCAGGTAGCCCAGTCCAAGGATAATACCCCCGAGTACCGAAAGCTTCTGGGGTCCCCAGCTTTTCATTTTCTTTCCTGCGAATATCATGGAAAGGGCAAACATGGCCAGTCCAACCGCAAATACGATCTGCGTTTCGGTCTTGCTCCAGTTAGCATCTTTTAGCACGGGAGTAAATACGGGCCAGGCATAGATAGCACCGAGTGCCAATTGAATAAGCGTTGCGCCCAGGATAACGAAGTTTCTGTTCTTTGTTGCCATATTAAAAGGGAATAGGAGAAGTTAGTATTGGATTAGGACCACAGATGTTAAGTAGTTCGCTTTTGTAATCTTTCGCTTGATCCATGGTGGCTATTCGCGTTCTTTTCGGTAAACAAAGGTCGAACAGCCCTATGGCCGTGCCTATGATATAAGTCATAAAATGTTTGGTTCCTAGTTGTTCGTAAACGAGTTAATAGTGAAGGATGAAACATTAAAACATATCCCAAAAGACTTTACTCGTGCATCCCAGGGGGAAGGTCCAGTATGAACAACCGACTCCTACGCTGCATTTTTAAGACGATGCGATAAGTCAAAAAGCTAAATCTGACATACAGATTTTATTTTTTCAGGGGCATTGGAAAGGGAATAATCGATAACTTACCAGGAAAATCAATTTACCAATCTTTCTTTATAAAAATGAGAAATATAATTCTGCTATTACTTGTGTTCTGCACCCTTACGCTGACAGCACAGCGCAAAAAACAATCAACTTCAAAAACCACCTCATCGGCCCTGGAGGAGGCCAATCTTTCCGGCTTGAAATTCAGGAGTCTGGGGCCTGCACTTACTTCTGGGCGCATTTCAGACCTGGCGGTCAACCCTGACGATTTCAATGAGTATTACGTCGCCACTTCTTCAGGAGGTGTCTGGAAAACCATCAATGCCGGTAATACCTTCCAGCCTATTTTCGATGCACAGGGAAGCTATTCCATTGGTTGCATCACCCTGGACCCCAACAATGCCAACATCGTTTGGGTGGGCACGGGAGAGAACAACAACCAGCGCAGTGTTGCCTACGGGGATGGCGTTTACAAGTCGCTTGATGGGGGCAAAAGCTGGGAGCATATGGGATTGAAGAATTCCGAACATATTGGGAAGATCATTGTCCATCCGGATAACTCCAATGTAGTATATGTAGCGGCCATTGGTCCGCTTTGGAGTGCTGGAGGCGACAGGGGCCTGTACAAATCAGAAGATGGCGGAAAAACCTGGAAGGCCCTACTTACAGTTGACGAGCATACCGGAGTTAATGATGTGGTGATGGATCCCCGGGATCCTGATGTACTGTATGCCTCTACCTTCCAGAGAAGGCGTCATGTTTTTACCTATATCGGCGGCGGGCCAGGTTCAGGTTTACATAAGTCTGAGGATGGCGGAAATACCTGGAAGGAAATCAATAAAGGCCTGCCTTCAACCATGCTGGGTAGAATAGGCCTGGCGATTTCCCCTGCCAACCCGGAATACATTTATGCAATCGTGGAAGCTGCAGAGGGGAAGGGCGGTTTCTTTATTTCCACCAACCGGGGTGCTTCCTGGGAGAAGAGAAGCGGTTACGCCACCAGTGGCAATTATTACCAGGAGATCATCGCCGATCCGGTAGATCCGGACCGTGTTTACGCCATGAACAACTGGATGCGGGTTACCAGTGACGGCGGAAGAACTTTTGACTATGTGGGAGAAGACTACAAGCATATTGACAACCATGTGATCTGGATCAACCCCAATAACAATAAGCATTTACTTTCGGGTAATGATGGTGGGGTGTATGAATCCTGGGACGCCGGCAAGCACTGGTCGTTCAAACCCAACTTACCCGTTACCCAGTTTTATAAGGTGGCTGTGGACAATGCCCAACCCTTCTACAATATTTATGGTGGTACACAGGACAATTTCAGCCTGGGGGGACCTTCGAGGACGGTCAGTGATAACGGACCCAACAACTTCGACTGGTTTATTACCCATGGAGGTGACGGGTTTGAGTCCCAGGTAGATCCTGAAAACCCTAACATTATCTACGCGCAGTCACAGTATGGTGTCCTGGTGCGCTACGATAAAATGAGCGGGGAAGAAAAGGGTATCCAGCCGAAAGAAAGAAAAGGGGAGAACAGCTATCGCTGGAATTGGGACGCCCCTCTGGCGGTAAGTCGGCATAGATCTGGCCGGGTCTATTTTGCCGCTAACAAACTGTTTAAAAGTGATGACCGGGGCAACAGCTGGGATGTTATCAGCGATGACCTCACACGTAAACTGGACCGCAATAAACTTCCCGTAATGGGCAGAATCTGGGGCATTGATGCTGTGATGAAGAACCAGTCTACCTCGCCTTACGGCACCATCGTGGCTTTTTCTGAATCACCTAAAAATGAAAACTTGCTCTATGTGGGCACGGATGACGGTTTGATTCAGATTACGGAAGACGGTGGCAGCAACTGGCGAAGAGCAGAGCGCTTTGCCGGTGTTCCTGAGCGCACCTATGTAAACGCCGTTTTCGCTTCCAAACACGATGAAAATGTGGTCTATGCCTGCTTTAACAACCATAAAAACGGGGATTTTAAACCCTATGTTTACATAAGTAGAGACAAGGGAGCCACCTGGAGGAACATAAGCAGCAACCTACCTGAAAGAGGGTCCGCTTATGCCATTGAGGAAGACCATGTGGATCCCAACCTTTTATTTGTGGGAACTGAATTTGGAGTCTTCTTTTCGGACAACCAGGGAGGGGAATGGAAACAATTAAAAGGCGGCTTGCCTACCATTGCCGTGCGCGACATTGCCATTCAGGAAGATCATAATGATTTGGTATTAGGTACGTTCGGAAGGGGATTCTATGTGCTGGACGATTACTCCAGTTTGAGGGGGATAAGCCAAAAATTAGAAGAGGAAGCCATATTATTTAGCGTACGGGATGCGCTGCAATTTGAAATGGCTTATCCGCTGGGCTTACCTGATAAGGCATTTATGGGCGACAATTTTTACATAGGT
>NZ_CEYNTP010000209.1:0-5075 GCF_982873095.1 Lentiprolixibacter sp.
TGGGGTTGAAATACCGAAGTGAAATCGCATTCAAATGAGGTGTAACCTTGCAGGTCTCTGTGATGATCTCCTCACCAATTTGCTTGGTATTACCATAGGGAGATTCGGCAGGTTTCACCGGGGCATTTTCCGTGATAGGCATCTCATCAGCCTGCCCGTAAACGGTACAGGAAGAACTAAAGATAAAGGCTGCGTCCTTTTTATTACTCAGGCATTGCAGTATATATATAAGGGTGTTCAGGTTGTTCTCGTAGTAAAGCAATGGTTTTTCAACGCTTTCCCCTACCGCTTTTGATGCAGCAAAATGAATAACCCCACCGATATCCTTATGCGTCTGGAAAAATTCCAGAACATCTCCTTTAACCCGGAGATCCATTTTTTCGAATGCGGGGCGTACCCCAGTTATGGCTGTAATCCCATCCAGCACATTTTCGGAGGCATTGGAGCAATCATCTATGATGACGACCTCAAAGCCTTCCTGTTGGAGTTCCACAACAGTATGAGACCCAATAAATCCAAGGCCCCCGGTCACAAGTATTTTCATGAAGTAATTGGTTTATTAATGTTAGGCATTGACTGCGGCTATTACGGCTTCCGTTATGTAGTCAATCTGCTCGGCGTCCAATTCGGTATGCATGGGGAGGGAGATCACCTCGTCTACCAGCTGGTTGGTGACGGGAAAGTCCGCTTCCCGGTATCGCGGATCTGCATAGGCTTTCTGCCGGTGCAAGGGAACAGGATAGTAGATACCATAGGGGATCCCCTTCTCCTGAAGTTTTTCTGCCACTTTATCTCGTTTACCGTTGGTGATCTTTAGTGTATACTGATGGAATACATGACAGTCACAGCTGTCGCAAATGCCCTCGCAACCCCTTACAGTTTTAGGAACCACAATATGCTCCTGACCTTCAAAAGCTTTCGAATAGGCTCGGGCAGCATTCCTTCGGCTGTCGCAATAGGCATCCAGATGAGGCAGTTTGGCATTGAGCACCGCGGCCTGTATGGAATCCAGCCGGGAATTAACCCCGATAACATCATGGTAATAACGCCTGTACATGCCGTGATTGACAATACCTCTCAGGGTATGGGCCAATTCATCGTCATTGGTAAAAATGGCCCCGCCATCCCCATAACAACCCAGGTTTTTTGAAGGGAAAAATGAAGTAGCACCAACATGTCCGATAGTACCTGCTTTTTGCTTTCGCCCGTCTGCAAACTGATGGTAGGCACCTATGGCCTGGGCATTGTCTTCAATTACATAGAGGTTGTGCTTCTCGGCGATGGCCATTAGGGTATCCATATCCGCACATTGCCCGAACAGGTGCACGGGGACTATGGCTTTGGTTTTCGGACTGATCGCCTTTTCCACCGCTTTGGGATCTATGTTAAAGGTTTCAGGATCCACATCCACCAGTACCGGGGTAAGTTGGAGCAAGCCGATGACCTCTACCGTTGCGGCAAAGGTGAAATCTGCCGTGATCACCTCGTCTCCCGGTTGTAACCCGAGGCCCATCATTGCAATTTGCAGGGCATCTGTACCGTTTGCACATGGTATTACATGTTTTACCTGAAGGTAGTTTTCTAAAGCTGCCTGAAATTCGTGGACCTTAGGTCCGTTTATAAAAGAAGCGGAATCGAGTATTTGAGTGATGGCTTCGTTGACCTCTTCTTTGATGCCCTGGTACTGGCTGACGAGGTCTACCATTTGAATTTTCTTCATCAGTAGTTGATCTTAAACAATATTACAAAATTAAGGAACGGACACCAATGTATTGGGAAAAAGAAGCGTATTTTAGCGGGAAACAAATGTGGTGCTTTTCCTGTATAATGTAATTGTTCACCTTGCGCGGTTCTTTCTCCTCCTTTCCGCTCCTTTTAACCAAAAAATCAGGCTTTTTCGCAAAGGGAGACAATCGGTTTTTCCTTTCCTGAAGGAACATCTTAGTAAACAGGATAAGGTCATCTGGGTGCACGCGGCATCACTTGGGGAATACGAACAGGGCCTGCCGGTCATAAAAAGCCTGAAAGTCGCCTACCCCGAATACAACGTCCTAGTGACATTCTTTTCCCCCAGCGGATATGAGGTTAAGAAAAACAGTGCTGAAGCAGACCTGGTTACGTACCTGCCCCTGGATACCCGGATAAACTGCCGGAAATTCCTGAACATGGTCCAGCCAAAACTTGCCATTTTCATCAAATACGAGATTTGGCCCAATTACCTCAAGGTTCTGGAAGAAAGGGGTATTCCCACTTTATTGGTGTCGGCAATCTTCAATCAGAAGCAGTCCTATTTCAAGATATATGGAGGCTTTATGAGGCGAGCCCTCAGGAGGTTCCACCACATCTTTGTGCAGGACGAAAATTCAGCTGAGCTGCTTAAATGCCTGGGGATCCATGAGTATACCATTAGCGGGGATACACGGTTCGACAGGGTATTGGAAATAGTGGGGCAGGAAAAGCCTCTTCCCCTGATAAAACGATTTATACAGGACCAGCCCTGCCTTGTGGCCGGAAGCACATGGCCGGAGGATGAAGCGGTAATCGTACCCTATATCAATGCAGATGAAAGTCCGTTAAAATTTGTACTGGTCCCCCACGATATCAAAACTAACCACATTAAACAACTTGTTTCTTCTATCACACCTCCGGTAAAATTATATTCTGAACTTACTGAGAGTTCGGAAATGGAATTCAAGGTCCTGGTTGTAGACCAGGTAGGGCTGTTAAGCAGTTTATACCGATTTGCCAAGGTAGCCTATGTTGGTGGTGGTTTTGCAACCGGCTTACACAACACACTGGAAGCTGCAGTCTATGGTATTCCCGTTCTTATTGGTCCGCAGTACGAGGGGTTCCGGGAAGCTGAAGACCTTGTGGCTCGCAAGGGCATACTTCCGGTACAGGACAGAGATGATTTTAAAGCAGAGTGCGACCGCTTTTTCAGCGAAGAAAGCCTGGGAATACAAACCGGGCAGATCAATACCGCCTATATTGATGAGAACCAGGGAGCCACTGAAAAAATCGTGAATTACATCCGGGGCCTGTTCCCTCCCGAGTAGTAAAGCCCTAGTACCCACTACAATTTTTTTTTTAGCTTTACCCAAAGCAACTCACCTATGGATCGCAAAATTTTCAGGATTTCCCTGACGGCTGCCCTGGCCGGTTTTCTTTTTGGTTTTGACACCGTCGTGATCAGCGGAGCCAACCTGCCCATCAAGGCTTTATGGAACACCTCACCCTGGTTCCACGGCACATTTATCATGTCAATGGCCCTGTGGGGAACGGTGATAGGTGCCTTATTTGGGGGGATCCCCTGTGATCGATATGGCAGGAAAAAGACATTGTTCTGGATCGGGGTTTTGTATTTTATTTCCGCTCTGGGATCTGCGTTTGCCCATGATCCCTATATGTTTTCCTTTTTTCGCTTTATTGGTGGCCTGGGGGTTGGGGCTTCCTCTGTTGCAGCGCCCATCTATATATCTGAGATATCTGCCAAAAAAAACCGGGGCAAGCTAGTGGCGCTGTACCAATTCAATATTGTGTTCGGAATATTTATAGCCTTTATCTCCAACTATCTGCTCAAGGGGTTTGATGGGGCGAATGACTGGCGCTGGATGCTTGGTGTTGAAGCTATACCGGCTTTGATATACAGTTTAATGGTACTTAAAGTACCTAATAGCCCGAGGTGGCTGGTACTTAAGAAACACGATGAGAAAGCCGCCCTTGTGGTCCTGGAATTCCTATCGAACAAGGCCCATGCCGAGGAAAAACTGCTGGAGATAAAAGCTACGGATACCCAAACTGCGAAGAAGGAGCGGTTATTCACACGTTTCTACAAGAAACCTTTAATCCTGGCTTTCCTCATTGCCTTTTTTAACCAGCTGTCAGGGATAAATTTCGTTTTGTACTATGCTCCCGAAATTCTGGAGCGGGCAGGACTGGCGGCAAAAGAATCTCTATTCAGTTCGATATCCATAGGCATTGTCAACCTGGTCTTTACCCTGATTGGCATCCGGCTGATCGATCAACTGGGCAGGCGGCAACTCATGAAAATTGGTTCACTGGGTTATATTTTAAGCCTGGCTATGGTTGGCTGGTGCTTTTACTCCGGTGCCAGTTCCACTTTGCTCCTGGTTTTCATCCTGGTTTTTATTGCCTCCCATGCCATCGGACAGGGTGCTGTGATCTGGGTGTTCATATCAGAGATCTTTCCGAATCGGGTACGTGCCTATGGACAGTCCTGGGGCACCGGAACCCATTGGGTGTTTGCAGCCCTGATCACGCTGTTAACCCCTATATTTTTGGATGCTGAACGTGGAATTTTCCGTGAGAATCCCTGGCCTATCTTCATTTTCTTTGCTTTTATGATGGTATTGCAGTTGCTTTTTGTGCTTTTTATGATGCCCGAAACAAAGGGGATCTCTCTGGAAGAGCTGGAGAAGAAACTGAGTCCGGGAAAGGAATAATACGACTCTTATAGAATCATTTTCAATATAATTAGCTCCGATCCACTGCGCTTAATCGGGAAGCCCGATTTGTTAATCGATTAAAAATGAGCATTTCCCCCTATTTGCCCTTTTAATTGTACATTGTATGAAATTATTTGAAAATGAAAAGAGAACTAACTCCGGGCACCCGTTTCCTAAATGGGTTCCTAAGTGTCATGGTCGTTGTTTTGATATTGATCCTGGCTAGTGTGGTTATTGGCCTGTTTGTGGCACTATTCAACTTCGTTTTTGGCTAATAACAAAGTGCAATCTAACCGCTGAGCAACCACAATCTACAGCACAAACTATTAACCCTTCCTTTTCGAAGGGTTTTTTATGCTTTTCAAATAAAAAAAGCTTCCCGTTAAAGAGAAGCCTTACATTGTACTGGCGGAGAGACTTACCTACGCTATGGTCGGCATGTACTTTCGTCTCTCCTTAGCTAAAACCGCTGAACAATAGCTTTCCAAATAAAAAAGCTTCCCGTTAAAGAGAAGCCTTACGTTGTACAGGCGGAGAGACTCGAACTCTCACACCTTTCGGCACTAGATCCTAAGTCTAGCGTGTCTACCAATTCCACCACGCCTGCAT
>NZ_CEYNTP010000210.1:0-4963 GCF_982873095.1 Lentiprolixibacter sp.
GTTCAATTTCATAAAACACCTCACAGAGAACGCAGTATTCAAATGGGACCTGGAAGAAGAAATCACTGATGAAACCCTGATTGTACACCAGGGGGAAATTCGTAAAACATAAAGCAACAAATATGAATGAATGGTTAGATCTTATCGCTAAAAATCTGGATCTGATTTACATTTTTATCCTTGCGATTTTCGTAGGGGTAGAGGTAATCAAGCATATCCCGGCCGTATTGCACACCCCCCTGATGTCAGGAGCGAATGCCCTGAGTGGGGTAGTTGTTGTAGGTGCCATGCTGGTGATGCTCAACGCCGATCCAAATGACTATCTGGCACTCGGCTTAGGTTTTGTAGCCGTTGTTCTCGGTATACTCAACGTCGTTGGAGGATTCGCCGTAACAGGAAGAATGTTGCAAATGTTTAAAAAGAAGGGCAAATGAATGTAGTTCTAAGTATTATATATCTGGTAGCAACGGTAACTTTTATTGCCGGGCTTAAGATGCTTGGGCACCCAGGCACTGCTAAAAGGGGAAATCAGATCGCTGCGTCGGGAATGGCAATTGCCATCCTGGGCACTTTGTTTTTGCACGACCTCGAAGTACCTCCCCTTATTTATGTGCTCATTGGAGCAGCGATCCTTTTGGGCGGAATAATTGGTGCGCTGATGGCGATCAAGGTGAAAATGACCAAGATGCCGGAATTAGTATCCCTTTTCAATGGATTTGGGGGTGCCAGTGCGGCCTTAATCGGTTTGGTTGCCTTTAGTAACCAGTTGAATGATGCGATGCAGGCCACTACCGTTTTGTCCGGTATTGCGATTGGCGCACTTACCTTCTCAGGCAGCGTGATCGCCTGGGGTAAACTGGATGGAAAGATCAAAAGTGTGATCAACATTCCGCAGCGCAACCTAGTCAATAACCTCTTGCTATTGGCCATCATCGTTTATGCAGCTTTTATGGTCATCCGGGGAATTGACCAGCCGATATTCGTTTATGCTTTACTGGCAGCCAGTCTGTTATATGGGGTTCTGTTTGTCCTGCCCATTGGAGGGGCAGACATGCCGGTAGTCATATCCCTATTGAATTCCATGACCGGAATAGCTGCAGCCATCACGGGTATTTTGTATTCCAACATGGTGATGCTGGTAGGTGGAATTCTGGTAGGATCTGCTGGTATTATACTTACCGTAGCCATGTGTAACGCCATGAACAGGACGCTCGGAGCAGTAATATTTGGTGCTTTTGGAGGGGAGGATGCTGCTGCCGGTGGTGACCGGAAAATGGGAAGTATCAAGAAAACCAGTTCCGGGGATACCGCAATCCTGTTGAATTATGCTTCTAGTGTGATTATTGTACCAGGTTATGGCCTGGCAGTTGCACAGGCGCAACACGTTATCCATGAGCTAGAAGAACTGCTTACCAAAAGGGGAGTGGATGTGAAGTATGCCATCCACCCTGTGGCGGGCAGGATGCCCGGGCATATGAACGTATTGTTGGCTGAAAGTAATGTGGATTATGGGTTGTTGGTGGAAATGGAAGATATCAACCCTCAGTTTCCGCATACGGACGTAGTTCTTGTGGTAGGGGCCAATGATGTGGTGAACCCTGCCGCCTATAACGACCCATCGAGCCCAATCTATGGAATGCCTATCCTCGATGTGGAAAAGGCCAAGAATGTGATCGTCAACAAGCGGAGTATGAATGTGGGATATGCAGGAATAGACAATGAATTGTTCTACAATGCCAAAACTTCCATGCTTTTCGGGGATGCAAAAGCCGCATTGACCGAGGTGGTGAATGAACTAAAGAAGATGTAAGGCCATAAAAGGTCAATTACCAACGGTAGGGTAGAAGTTAAAGGCCGCCCCCAGTGGGCTAAGTAAGATCTGTGCGATCATTGGATCCAAACAAACATGAAGAGCCGACACCTCATTAGTTTCCTGTTTATAGTTGTTGGTTTATGGTATGCTCCACGGACCAACGCCCAGGAAAATCCGACAATCGAGGAACTCCACCGGTTTTTTAACGATCAAAACTTGCTCATAACCTACCGGGAAGGGGAGGCGGTATATGGCACCTATTATTTCATTGAGGTCCATTACTGTGCCAATGGATATTACGGTTTGTACGGACATACCGTAAAACGAACTGTCATGGGCAATGAACAAAAATCAAACTGGCAGGAATTCGGGCAGTGGAAGGTCATTAACCGAAACGGCGAAAACGGTATTTTTTATGCGGCCACAAATGGTAAGCAGCAGTTCTATCCCCTCTACAAACTCCCAAATGGCGACATCTTTATTAAAGAAGGGGTTACCATAGTAAACCAGGGCAAAGCAATTTGCCAGTAAACAATCTTTTCCGATCTTAGAGGATCTGATTCCAAGCACTATGATACCACGCACCAGAAATTCTATTTTCACACTCGTACTTACGAGCTTATTTATTACAGCCTTTTCTTGCAAACAGGCAAAAGAGGAAAAAAAAGAAGCTGCACCCACCCAGGAAATTGCTGAAGAAGCTGGCCTTCCTTTACACCGGCTCAACCTCCCGGAAGGCTTTACTATAAAGACCTTTGCAGAAGGCATAGACGAAGCAAGGTCTATGGCCCTTGGTGACGAGGGCACCTTATTCGTAAGCACAAGAAAGGAAAAGAGGGTCTACGCCATTCAGGATACCGATGGGGATTTTAAAGCTGATAATGTTATCGTTCTCGACACTACCTTTAATGTGCCCAATGGGATTGCATTTCGAGACGGATCGCTTTATGTGGCCGAAGTAAACCGCCTGTTGCGTTTTGATGATATTGAAGCTAACCTCAACAATCCCCCCGAACCTGTTGTAGTTTACGACGATTACCCAACGGAGTTTCATCACGGCTGGAAATACATCGCCTTCGGGCCTGACGGCAAATTATATGTACCGGTAGGTGCCCCTTGCAATATTTGTGAAAGCGAGGACGAGCGTTTTGCCAGTATCACCCGTATGGACCCTGATGGTTCCAACAGGGAGATCTACGCCAGGGGTGTGCGCAATTCCGTTGGATTTACCTGGCATCCGGAATCCGGAGAGCTATGGTTTACAGACAATGGCAGGGATATGATGGGAGATGACATTCCCCCATGCGAATTGAACCGGGTTACCGAAGCCGGGCAGCATTTTGGATATCCTTATTGCCATGGCGGAACGATTAAGGATCCGGAATTCGGAGACAAATATCCCTGTAGCGACTTCGTGCCTCCAGCTCAGAATTTAGGCCCGCATACCGCCCCCTTAGGCGTGAAATTCTATACCGGACAAATGTTCCCGGAGGAATACAGAGGGCACGCGTTTATAGCCGAACACGGCTCCTGGAACAGGTCTTCTAAGATTGGCTATCGTATTTCCCTTGTTAAGATTAAAGACAATGAGGCGGTCAGCTATGAGACATTTTTGGATGGATGGCTTGACGAGGCCTCTCAGGAAGTCTTCGGCAGGCCTGTGGACTTACTGGTACTGGAAGACGGCTCCATGCTGATCTCTGATGACTATGGCGATGCCATTTACCGTCTGAGCTATGAAGGAAGTTAATAACTCTGATAAAATAGATAGTAAGATTTTAACCATAAGGGGTTCCCTTTGATATAGTGAAACTGTTGAGCAGGTTTGTACATCAAATCGACAACAGTGTAAAAACACACGATATTTCCCAAACAATGGGCGACTTACATTCTTAAGCGAGGAACAAATTGCTGCATTGTACGACCCAAAAATGTTTGGCAGGACCCGAACTAAATAAAATAAGTTAATTAAATAGCTTAAAATAAAATAAATAACCCCACCTTTGCAATTCATTAAAATTTAAAACAAGTAAAATGAGTAAAGGAACAGTAAAATTCTTCAACGACGCCAAAGGTTATGGCTTTATCAATGAGGAGGGTGTTGAAAAAGAACACTTTGTACATGTTACTGGATTAATTGACGAAATTCGCGAAGGTGACCAAGTTGAATTTGATTTAGAACAGGGTAAAAAAGGATTAAATGCCACTAACGTTAGAGTCATCTAAAGACATACATCCATTTTTTTCTAAACCTATCTGGATCAGATAGGTTTTTTTATGCCCGGAATTCTCCAATTGAAAAATATAGCGGTAACTTACCAACCTAAATATATTCATGGCAAAATCACAACAATCTTACAATAAGAGGCAAAAGGAAAAACAACGATTAAAAAAGCGCGAAGAAAAGCAAAAGCGAAAGGAAGCGCGTAAGGCAGATAGTAAGGAAAGCGGCGGAGGCATCCCATTTGCTTACGTTGACCAGTACGGCAATTTAACCGACACGCCTCAGGACTCCGAAGAAAAAGAGGAAATAGATGCCTCATCCATAGAACTCGGCGTTCCTAAAAAAGAACAGGAAGCTTATGACCCTGTGAGGAAAGGCAAGGTGTCTTTTTTTGATTACTCTAAAGGCTATGGTTTTATAAAAGATTCCGATTCTCAAGAAAAGTATTTTTGCCATGTAAGCGGATTAGTAGATGAGATCAATGAAAATGACATGGTCACCTTTGAACTTGAAAAAGGGCTAAAAGGTTTGAATGCGGTAAAAGTAACCCTTGAGAACTCTGAACCTACTCCCTAACTGTAGCCCAACGTCTGAACAAAATGGCATTATCTTACCTGGTATACCTTCCTGCCTGCCGGTAAGGAGTACGTAGCCCACATGCAAAGGGAATGAACTAACTTAATTCCTAGAATCCATATTTTTGAAGATAAAACATAACCATTGGATTCACTGACCCAAATCGTATTAGGGGCGGCAGTAGGGGAGGCCTCCTTAGGAAAAAAAGCAGGGAATAAAGCCCTTTTGTATGGGGCCATTGCCGGTACGATTCCTGACCTTGATATCATCGCCTATTCATTGACAGACACCATAACAGCCATTGAATGGCACAGGGGGTTTAGTCATTCCATCCTTTTCTGTATGCTCAT
>NZ_CEYNTP010000211.1:0-4936 GCF_982873095.1 Lentiprolixibacter sp.
ATTCAGAAAATACGTGCTTTACGCCATTGGTGAAATCCTGTTGGTAATGATAGGGATATTGCTGGCCTTTCAGGTAAATAAATGGAATGACCAGCGATTGAACCGGATCGAAGAACTAAAGTATTATACCAACCTGAAAGGAGACCTGGAACAACAGCGGTATTCGATCCTCGGGCAAATTGATTACAACGGCAGGCACCTGGCCCTGTTTAGAAATGCCCTTCAAGTAAGTACTCAAGGTGATCAGAGTCAACGCGATACGCTTATCGCAACGGTTCCTGCCTTGTTTGAATATTCCGATTTTGACCAAAGCGGCAATATCTATGAAACACTAGTCAATAGCGGGGATATAAAACTCCTGGAAAACAACGATATTATCAAAGGTATCCGAGGGATCGAATGGCGGTATCAGTATATCAACCGTATGGAAAATATCCATTGGGATATCATCCTGGATTATGTTTCGCACTGGGCAGCCACCAGTTTTGATTTTGTAAACCAGCAGCCCATATCTTCTGAAGCCCTATATGCATACGAATTTCAAAACATCCTTGTTTTGCTTCAGCGCGTTATGGAGGAAAAAGAAGTGATCTATAAAGCTGCCATTGAAGAAATCGACCGGCTTATTGGAGAAATAGACACTGAAATTGAAAGAGGAAACTGACCTAAGCAGGTCCTACGCTCAATACAGCTTCTACCAACTCTTGAAATTCTTCTTCCAGTCCGGCCTTTGGAAATTCCCGACCGGCCCTGCCGTACCAGTACCCGGCATTCCACTTGTCCCCCTCCTTTCTGTGAAGGTAGGCATGTATCCAACTCCCCAAAGGCGAAGGGATATCCTGGGCAATGTTGTGGGAAGCCGACCAATCCCCCTTGCCATCATACCATAAGGCTTTTAAGGCTTCCGGCCATAGTTCGTCTGGTCTATCTGCTGCAAAGGTTGCTAAAAATGCTTCAAAATTGGTTGGAATACTCATAACCCATAGGGTTTCTTAAAAGTCACTATTCTGTCTTCTGTACCATTTGAAGGAAATCATCTTCAGAAATAATGGGTACCCCGAGGCTCTCGGCTTTTGTTTTTTTGCTGGGCCCCATATTAGCGCCCGCTACAACATAATCCGTTTTGGAAGAGATGGAGGAAGCTACCTTGCCGCCGTTATCCTCTATGAGTTTCTTGAGTTCGGTACGGGATACCTTTTCAAACACCCCTGAAACCACAAAACGCTGTCCTTGCAGCGTATCGGTCTGATTAGACAGCTGATCTTCGGTTAAGGACATCTGCAGGCCATAGGATTGCAGGCGTCCTACGATTTCCAGGTTGGTGGTATTCGCAAAAAAACGTACCACGCTTTCAGCTATGCGTTCCCCGATCTCATCCACCTGGGTGAGCTCCTCCCTGCTCGCCTCTATCAGCGCTGTTATATTTTTATACCTCCTGGCTAATTTTTTGGCCACCGTTTCTCCCACATAGCGAATCCCAAGGGCAAAAAGCACCCGTTCAAATGGAATCGTTACTGAGGCTGCGATCCCCTGTATCAGGTTGTCGGCAGATTTTTCAGCCATTCGCTCCAGCGGAAGGACATCTTCCTTCTTCAGGGTATATAGATCAGCATAATTAGAGATAAGTCCCGCCCTGAACAGGAGTTCTACGGTTTCCGCCCCAAGGCCTTCAATATCCATAGCCTTACGGGAAATGAAGTGCTGTATCCGACCCGTAATTTGCGTAGGACAGCCCGTATCGTTCGGGCAAAAATGCTGGGCTTCGCCTTCTTTTCTGATCAAGGGCGTTTCGCATTCCGGGCAATGGGCGATATATTTCGTTGGAATAGAATCGGCTTTCCTTTTTGTCAAATCCACCCCCACAATCTTCGGGATGATCTCACCACCTTTTTCCACAAAGACGGTATCCCCTTCGCGTATATCCAGCTTGGCAATCTGGTCAGCATTATGAAGGGATGCCCTTTTTACTGTAGTCCCGGCAAGCAAAACCGGTTCCAGATTCGCTACTGGCGTAATAGCGCCTGTGCGACCTACCTGGTAGGTGATTTTATTTAACACTGTGGTGGCCTGTTCGGCCTGGAACTTATAGGCCAGTGCCCAGCGTGGTGATTTAGCCGTATACCCGAGCTCTTCCTGCTGCTGTAGATTGTTTACTTTGATCACCACCCCGTCAGTCTCATAGGGCAGTTTGTGGCGTTCCTCTTCCCAACGGTCCACATAGGCCATGACCTCTTCTGTACTTTTGCACAACTGGGCCGTTTCCGGAACTTTGAAACCCCATTCCCTGGACTTTTTCAGCATCTCAAACTGAGTAGAAACACCCAGCTCCTGGCCTACAAGGCCGTAAAGCAGACAATCCAGGGGGCGTTCTGCCACCAACGCGCTATCCTGCAATTTCAGGCTGCCTGATGCTGTATTCCTGGGGTTCATATAGGGGTCTTCCCCTGCCGCTATACGCTCCTGGTTCATCCTTTCGAATCCCGCAATGGGAAGGATAATTTCCCCTCTGATGTCGAACTTATCCGGATACTCTCCCTTGAGTTTTAACGGTATGGACCGGATGGTCTTGATATTGGTAGTGACATCATCCCCCTGGAAACCATCGCCCCGGGTAACGGCACGTACGAGTTCCCCGTTTTCATAGCTCAGGCTGATCGATGCTCCGTCGTATTTCAATTCGCAGGTAAATTCCACCTCTACGTCCCCAAGTATGCGCTGTACCCTTTTCTCCCAATCAAGCAATTCTTCCCGGGAATAGGAATTGTCCAGAGAAAACATCCGATATCCGTGTACTACGGTATCGAAATTCTTGGTGACCTGCCCCCCTACCCTGAGGGTGGGTGAATTCGGGTCGTAATATTCCGGATGCTGTGCTTCGAGCTCCTGTAGCTGCTTGAGTTTCATATCAAACTCATAATCGCTGATCACTGGTGCATCCAAGACATAATAGCGGTAATTATGATCGTGTAATTCTTCCCGTAATGCTGCTATGCTTTCCTTTATGCTCATCTTGGTATACTAATTGGTTATTGGCCAAGGCATTTCAATAATATAATCCCCGGGCATTATTTCAAAGTATTTCCTTCTTAAATACGGCACTGATCATACGTTCCTTTCCAAAGAGGTCCCGTCTAACTTCAATTTCGGTGTATCCCTCACTGCTCAGCAGCTGCTGCACCTCCGTACCCAAAGCTTCGTTGATTTCCAGAAAAAGCATCCCACCGGTTTTTAAGTTTGCTTTTCCAAATCTTGCCAACAGCTCATAAAATAATAAAGGGGCTTCATCGGGCACGAACAAGGCTTGTGCAGGTTCATAGCGTTTTACATTATTACTCATCTCCCTGCTTTCCGATAGGCGAACATATGGTGGGTTGGAAACTAATAGGTCCCATTGATGCTCCAGGTGCTTCAAGGTTCGGAAGTCCGCCTGTACAAATTGAACAGTCGCCTTGTTTTCCGCCGCATTTTGTCGGGCCACAGCCAATGCCTCAGATGAAATGTCCAGGGCATGTACTTCGGCTTGTGGCAACTCCCTGGCAAGGGTAATTGCAATGTTACCACTACCTGTGCCCACATCAAGAATTTTTAAAGGTGCCTCATGTCCTCCCTGACACTCTAAGATCCACCTGATCAGGTCCTCTGTCTCCGGCCTTGGAATCAACACATGAGGATTCACCGTAAAGTCACGTCCGTAAAAATGGACCGATCCCGTGATATACTGAATGGGTTCTTCTTGCCGCAAGCGGGCCAATGCTTCAAACAGGGGCTTTTCTTCCTCTTTGGTGAGTGTATATTCAGGCTGCAGGGCCATAACGAAACGCCCGAAGCCCAGATAATGCTCCAGGAGTATGTCAAGGAAACTGTCGATCTCAGTTTTGGGATAGATGCCCTCTAATTCCTCCTGATATATGTTTCTGATCTCCCTAAGCAACATGGGTCAAAGTTTTTTGAGCATCCAGACCGGGCATACCGTATGTCCGGTATCCCCCATACTTCCTTCCAAATACTCAAATCCATACCTCAGATATAAGGTCTGTGCCGCTTTCATGTAAGGCATTGTTTCCAAATAACAAGCCTCGTATCCAAAATCAACCGCGGTTTTGAGGCATTTTTGGAGGAGCTGTGTTCCTATGCCTTTGCCGCGTACCGAGGGATCAAAATACATCTTCTGTAATTCACATACATTACCCGTGTAGTTTTCCAGCGGGGTAATCCCGGCTCCACCTACGGGGGTTCCTTCATACTCCACTACATAATATACAGCACGGTCCTTGTTGTAGTACGCATATAGGTCGTCCAAAGAAGGATCAGCATAGCTGCTCCCCGTTTTGGGAACTCCAAGGGCATCCAGTACCTCTCTGATAATTCGGGCAATCGCAGGATTATCAGAAGGCGTGATCTCCCTGAAAACGACACTGTGAAGATTCATGTTGAATACCCTATTTTTGCCAGGTGAAGATACAGGAAAAATATATGGCAAGGTGCATTGAAATCGCCAAAAACGCGATGGGAACTGCTCCCCCCAATCCCATGGTGGGTGCGGTCCTGGTCTGCAAGGACAAGATCATCGGGGAGGGCTATACCAGTCCGTACGGAGGTCCTCATGCAGAGGTAAACGCAATAGCCGCCGTAGCGGATCCTTCATTATTGGAAGAGGCCACACTGTATGTCACCCTGGAACCCTGTTCCCATTTTGGCAAAACCCCTCCCTGTGCCGAACTTATTGTCAAGCATAAGATCCCCCGTGTGGTCATCGGGCTGAGAGACCCTCATAACAAAGTCGCAGGAAAAGGCATAGAACGATTGAAAGCCGGAGGCTGTCAGGTTGAAATGGGTATACTGCAAAAGGAATGCAGGGATCACCACAGGAGGTTCCTCACTTATCATGAAAAGAAAAGGCCATATGTCATCCTGAAATGGGCACAAAGTGCCGACG
>NZ_CEYNTP010000212.1:0-4932 GCF_982873095.1 Lentiprolixibacter sp.
GTTCATCACGGATATAAGCGCAATCAGTCAGCGTGCCATAGGCGAAGCCTACTTTATTGTAGATATTAATATGGTCTGGGATAGGACCTCGCGAATCGCCATAAAGGAAGAACTTGCAATACCCGTCGTAGTAATCCGCGGGATCGTAACCCGCTTCACGGGGTAGTATCTGCATAGCTTCCAAGAGAAAATCCCGTTGCTCCTGAGACAAATCAAATCGTTCTTCGGGATCAAAATACTCCGGGAACATAATCCTTTTCAACAGGGCATGCTGGGAGGCAACCGGATAGTAGTTTTTTAGGCCAAAATCAAAAGGTTCCAGATAAAGAGAATCCTGTGCATAATATCCCCTTCCCTTTTTTATCTGTTTAAGTTGTAAAAGTTCCGGAGGTTGGTTGACTATGGGTTTGCTAACCGTTGTAGTGGAGTCGTCCAGATACAGCACAAGTGGGTTGGTAGTCACCGCATCAGAATGTACTCCCAGGCGGTGGGCCATCCGTACAGGAGAAACCCCTCTTCGGATCATCCTGTTGTTGATGTCGTCCAGGCCCAGGAACTCCAGCAGCCGGTTATTGGCGTGGTTGTCACTAACCGCAAATATTTTAATGATATCCTCGGCAAAGGTATTCTCAACGGTATCCCCTTCAATATAGTACCGTACATTCCGGTCCAGTGAGTCCAGTTCATTCAGTTTTTCCAAAGCGGCCACCGCCATGGGAAACTTCACCGTACTTGCCGGATAAAAGTAGCGGTCTGCGTCTACCTGGAAGGTGTAATCCTTAAGGATAAGGCTATCCGCCTGCCGGTCGATCCGTGTATAAATGATCTGAAGTTCGTGTTGCTCCACCTTATCCATCACCTGCCTGATATACGGATCATCGGAGCCAAGTACACTTATCAGGGGATCCGCTGCGCTTTGTTCTTCCTCACAGGTGATACCCAAAAGCAGGGCAAAAGCGGAGAGTATTACAGTGATTCTCAAGGGTAGTAGGGTGTTTTATAATTCATTCTTGATAAACTTCTCCCCGGTGGGGGAGCAGTGCATCTCTTACCGGGATCATCTGGGCTTCTTCCACGACCATATAGGCAATGCTATGTGCGGCGCCCAAGTCTTGATGCCCCGTAAGGTTCAGGGATAATTTCTGATGGGCAATATATTCCTTCAGGTGAACTTCATGGTGTTGGGCTACGGCACTGGCATCAGGGCCTCTGAAGTCCCAAATCAACTTGATCTTTCGTTCCAAATGTTATAATTAGGATTGATTTACGTTTATTCCTTTTTCTGCAAAAGCCTTGAAGTCGCTAAGATACTTCATCGATTGCTTCTTGAAAGCCCCCGGCATCAAAAATCCCATGAGTTTCATAAAGAAGCCTTCAAACTTAAATTCACTTTCCGCCCTCCAAAGGGTCTGCTCAGGGGAAATGGCAACAAAATAATTACGTTGTACATTATGAACTCCCTTGGCATCGTAAGTGGCGTGGAATTCGTTTGGGAAGTCCCGCTTTAATATCGTTTCGATCATTGTGATCTCACGCTTTCCCATTTTATACTGCAGTTCCATCCTGGCTCCTTCCTCTCCGGGCTGACCAGATAGCAGGGTATAGCCCAAGAGTCCGCGCTGCCAGTATTTCATGTTCTCAGGATTGTCCAGTTTCTCAACAAACTCCTCTCTCGGAACCTCTACCGTAATTTCACAGCTATACTTCATTTTGTTGGTATCATCTTCTCTCTAAGATACGAAAAACCCGGATGCACCCCCTAAAAATCTGTTAATAGGCTGCAGGCCATTTGCGAGGCTAAGCTGAATTGTTATTTTTGCTCAGATGCACGCTTATCAATTCTTAAATAAAAATCTGGGAAGGATGGCAGTGGCATTACTACTTTCCCAAGTCCTGGCCTCCTGCGGATCTTTTATTAAAGAAAAGTCAGAAAACAGGCCCATTGCCCGCGTAGGGCAGCAGTACCTGTATGAAGATGACATCGCCGACTTATTGCCGGAAAACACCACACCTCAGGATAGTGCTGCTCTGGTTACCAACTATATCAATAACTGGGCAGTTAAGCAGCTATTGCTGACCAAGGCGGAGATAAACTTGCCTGAAGAACGCTTACGGGAGTTTGAGGCACTCGTCTCGGATTACCGTATGGATCTCTACACACGCGCCTACAGGGAGGCCCTGGTGTTGCAGGCCGAAGATACCACCATTACCAGCTCTCAATTGCAGGATATTTACGAGAAGGAAAAAGAGAATTTTAAACTCAGGGAGAAACTGGTACAGCTGAGGTTTGTGGAACTTCCAAAACAATTCCTGAATAAGGATGAGGTAACGGAGCGTCTGAAACGTTTTGATGAAAATGACCATTATTACCTGGACTCCATAGGGGTGCAGTTCCGCAAACTCAACTTCAATGATTCCCTCTGGGTACCTTTAGAACGCGTACTTGAGGAAGTTCCTCCTCTGACCTATGAGAACGAAGGCCAATACTTAAAAAAATCACAATTTTTTGAACTGGAGGATAGTACGGGGGTATATTTGGCTATAATAAGGGATGTGCGAGAGCCGAATGAGACCGCACCTCTTTCCTACGTAGAACCCACGATCAGGCAGATCCTGCTGAACCGGCGTAAGCTTGATTTTATGCGACAACTGGAAACAGAATTGATCGATGATGCAACAAAAGAAAAAACATTTGAAGTTTATGAACGCAGTACGGAAAATTAATTATGCCCTGCTACTTACTCTTTTAATGAGTACAACTTTGATCGCCCAGGAACGGGATTCCATCCCGGATACCCAGGTAGAACCGCCGGAACCTGTTTATAAAGCGGATAGCACTTCATCTGTAAACAAAAAGCCTTTCGGACAACGGATTAAGGTGGATGGTATCGCCGCAGTTATCGGGGACTATGTGATCCTGGATTCGGATATTGAAAAAACGCTGATCGACCTGCGTAACCAGGGGGCATCACCTGAGGATATTACGCGCTGTGGCCTTTTGGGAAAGCTGATGGAAGACCGGATGTACGCCCACCAGGCCGTTCAGGACAGTTTATTGGTTTCTGATGATGAAGTGAATGCCACAAGTGACCGTCAAATTCAGCAACTGATCCAGCAGGTAGGCTCCATGGAGAAGGTGCTTGATTTCTATAACAAGGAAAGTGTGGAGGATTTTCGCTCCGAATTGTTTGAGATCAACAAGCTGCAGATGCTTTCCCAGAAAATGCAGCAGAAGATCGTAAGCGATATCGAAGTGACCCCCGAGGAGGTCCGGCAGTTTTTCAGCAAGATCCCGGAAGACGAGCGCCCCGTATTTGGGGCAGAGCTCGAAATTTCCCAGATCGTGAAAATTCCGCAGATCCCCGAAATAGAAAAACAAAAAGCGATTGATAAATTAAGGCAGATAAAAGCGGATATCGAGGACAACGATGCCAGTTTTAGTGTTAAGGCCATTCTCTACTCCCAGGATCCCGGATCCAAATCCAAAGGAGGCTTTTACAGTATGACCCGGGAAACGCCCTTTGTAAAAGAATTTAAGGATGTGGCTTTCAGCCTGCAGGAAGGTGAAATTTCAGAACCTTTTGAAACCACTTTTGGCTTTCACATCATATATATTGAAAAAGTACGGGGACAGGAGCTGGATCTCCGTCACATTTTGATACAGCCTGAAATCCCACAGTCAGAGGTAGACAAGGCCCGGATAGAACTGGATTCGATCCGGCAGCAAATCATAGATGGGAAATATACCTTCGCCGAGGCTGCCCTGAATTTTTCAGATGAGAAAGAAACCAAATTTGATGGGGGATTACTGAGAAACCCGATCAACTTTGACAGTAAGTTTGAACTTACTAAAATGGATCCTACCTTGTACAACCAGGTGCGCAACCTCAAGGATAATGAAATTTCGAACCCCATACTGGAACCCGACCCACGTGGGGGACCTCCCAAATATAAAATTCTGAAGGTAACCAACCGCTATGATGAACACGAGGCGGATTTTGCCAGGGATTACCTGAAGATCCAGGACCTGGCCCTTAAGGAGAAACAGTTCAATGCTATCAAAGAGTGGATGGCAGAAAAAATAGAGGATACCTACATTAGCGTGAGTACGACCAACAGGTCCTGTAACTTCGCGAATGACTGGGTAAAAGAGTAGCCAATATGTCGGATGTAGCTGCAGTGCAAAACCTGGTGGATAAGCACCAGTCCCTGAAAAAGGAGATCGCCAAAGTAATTGTGGGGCAGGAAGAGGTCATTGACCAAATCCTTTTGTCTATATATTCTGGCGGGCACTCCCTCCTCATTGGTGTACCTGGTCTGGCCAAAACACTCATGGTGAATACCATAGCCCGGGCCCTGGGCCTGGATTTTAAGCGCATTCAATTTACACCAGATTTAATGCCCAGTGACATTCTGGGTAGTGAAGTATTGGATCAGAATCGTAAGTTTCAGTTTATCAAAGGCCCGGTATTTGCCAATATCATCCTGGCCGATGAGATCAACAGGACCCCGCCCAAAACCCAGGCCGCCCTGCTGGAAGCCATGCAGGAACGCGCAGTGACCATCACCGGAAAACGCCACGAGCTGTCTTTGCCGTATTTCGTACTGGCTACCCAGAATCCTATAGAACAGGAAGGCACCTATCCACTTCCCGAAGCGCAGTTAGACCGTTTTATGTTTGCGATTGAATTGCGGTACCCCAGTCAGGAGGAAGAAATCCAGGTGGTGAAGGCCACAACAAACGACGAGACCCCTGAAGTTAACGCCCTGTTCTCTGCAGAGGAGATTTTGGAAATACAGCACCTGGTCCGGCGCATCCCGGTTCCGGATAATGTAGTGGACTATGCCGTGAAACTTGTGGGGAAAACACGCCCCGGGGCAGACACCTCCCCTGAGATCGTGAAACAGTACCTCGATTGGGGTGCTGGTCCC
>NZ_CEYNTP010000213.1:0-4926 GCF_982873095.1 Lentiprolixibacter sp.
AGATCCCAGGTAGTACGGCTATTGCCTGGGAGATCCCGATGACCAGAGCATTGAGATAGGAGGCCGATTTATCTGTGTCTTTGGCCTTGTCTGCCAGGTAAAGCAGCAGTGCTGTAATGATCAGCATATAACCCACCAGGGGGATATTACCGCTAAAGAATTGTTCCATTTGTTCTTCAAAGAGCAGGCCCAGAAGGGTTGCCGGGATCATGGAAATCACAATTTTCAGTGAAAATATAGTTTCCTCATTCCACTTAAATTGAAAAAGCCCTTTCAGGATGTCAAAAACGTCTTTCCTGAACACCACCAAAGTACTTAGGGCGGTCGCAAAATGCATTACGACGGTAAATAAAAGGCTTTCCTGGGGGATAGATTGGTCTCCCAGCAGGGCTTTGCCCAATTCCAGGTGCCCACTGGAGGAAACTGGGAGGAACTCCGTCAGGCCTTGTACAATCCCGAGGATTATGGCATCAAGGGCATCCACCTATTTTGATTTCTTCTTGTGGGGGTCCAACAAAATCGCGTAGACTTCTATTCCAAGCCCAATAAGAACGAGCGTTGGGGCAAGGCGAATCCGCCTGAAGTTGTATATGTCAGGATTGAAAACATTGGGGTCATCGCTCCCCCCGCCACTCATAAGTATAAAACCTAAAGCGATAAAAGCCAATCCTATGAACATAAACAGGTAGTTCTTTTTGTGAAAAATAAACTCGGCCTTTGGCTTACCCTCCTGCTGATTTTTCTGTTTCTTCATTTGCCAAAATTAATAATATAAATCATCGGTCCTAAGGTTGAGAAATCGCTGCGTCGCGAAAAAGGTGCTTATCAGGGAGATAAGAACCCCTAAAATAAAGACCCCCGCGAATAAAACGGCCAGCATTGGGATGTCCTGCAAAAGGTTCAACGCTGGTAAGGTGCGGTCTATATAATAGAGGGCTACGCCCAGTGCGATCAGTGCGAGCACTGCTCCCAGCATACCCAATCTGATATTGGTCCAAATAAAGGGCTTCCTGATAAATCTTTTCGTAGCCCCTACCATTTGCATGGTTTTTATGATAAACCGTTTAGAATAAATGGATAATCGGATGGAACTATTGATAAGCAATACTGCAATCAAGGTGAAGAGGGCGCTGGCTATCAGGATCCAGAAACTGATTCTCTTCACATTTTCTGTCAATAAGGCAATCAGGGGCTGATCGTAGCTTACCTCTTCCACATAGCTCAGGGCGTTCAATTCTTCTGCAATCAGAGCGATCTGTTCCGAGTTCACGAATGCGGCATTTAGTTGCAGGTCAATAGCATTTTTCAAAGGGTTATATCCCAGGAAGTCGATGAAGTTCTCCCCGATTTCCTCGCTGTGTTTTTCCGCTGCCTCTTCCTTGGATATGTATTGCGTGGCCTTGGTGTATTCCGCCATGGCCAGTCTTTTCTCCAACTGATCTATTTCCACTTGCTTAGCAGCATCTTTGAGGAATATGGTCACCGTAATCTGTTCCTTAAAATGATCTGCTAGCTTTTGGGTGTTTAACACCAAAAGCCCGAGGATGCCCAGAAGGAAAAGCACCAGGGCAATACTTAGTGTCACCGAAAAATAGGAGGTGATCAGCTTCCTTTTTTGGAAACGGTCGAAAGATTTACTCATAGCACCTTATGATACCGTAAAAATAGGAAAGTAAATCGAATAAACTTATTTTTGCAGCTAATGGAAACGCCCGTCTTCTAAGAAAAAGAGGGACAAAAGACGCACAACAGATATGAAGTATAACTTCAGGGAAATAGAGGCCCGATGGCAACGGTTTTGGGCCGAAAACAAAACTTTTAAGGCAGTAAATGACTCTGGCAGGCCAAAGTATTATGTACTGGATATGTTTCCTTATCCCTCTGGTGCCGGGCTTCATGTGGGGCATCCCCTGGGTTATATCGCCAGCGATATCTGTGCCCGTTATAAAAGGCATAAGGGGTACAACGTATTGCACCCCATGGGATATGATTCTTTTGGGCTTCCGGCCGAACAATATGCCATACAAACCGGGCAACACCCGGCCATAACAACGGAGAATAACATTCGCCGTTACCGGGAACAGATGGACAAAATTGGCTTTTCCTACGACTGGGATCGGGAGGTACGGACCTCGGATCCAAAGTATTATAAATGGACGCAATGGATATTTATACAGCTTTTTAATTCCTGGTACAATAATGAATCCAACAGGGCAGAAGCCATAGACGAGCTAGTAGTGCGTTTTGAAAAAGAGGGCAATGAAAACTTACAAGCGGCTTGTGATGATGATACACCTCTGTTTACTGCTGAGCAATGGGCAGCATTTTCCGAAGAGGAACGACAACAGATCCTCTTAAAATACCGCCTTACCTATCTCGCAGATACCGAAGTGAACTGGTGCCCCGCTTTGGGCACTGTTTTGGCCAACGATGAAGTGGTCAATGGGGTTTCGGAACGCGGCGGCCACCCTGTTATCCGCAAAAAGATGACCCAATGGAGTATGAGGATCACCGCCTATGCACAAAGGCTGCTGGATGGGCTAGATGGAATAGACTGGCCCCAACCATTAAAGGATGCCCAGACCAACTGGATCGGGCGGTCAGAGGGGGCATCTGTTTTCTTTGATACCCTGCCTTCAGAAAAGGACCAAACCACCTACACCATTGAGGTGTTCACTACGCGGCCAGATACCCTCTTTGGCGTAAGCTTCATGACCCTCGCACCGGAACATGAATTGGTAGCCAAGATCACTACAGCAGCCCAAAGAGAGGAGGTTGAAGCTTATGTTACGGCTACGGCAAAGCGATCAGAACGCGATCGTTTGTCTGATGTAAAACGAATAAGCGGGGCATTTACCGGGGCCTATGCAGTGCATCCGTTTACCGGGGAGCACATCCCTATCTGGATTGGGGACTATGTCCTGGCCGGCTATGGTACAGGAGCCGTGATGTCTGTTCCCTGTGGGGATCAGCGCGATTATGATTTTGCAAAACATTTTGATATTCCGATCCCAAATATTTTTGATGGGGTAGATATTTCTGAAGAAGCCTTTGCAGACAAAGCGAACACCAGGATTGCTAATTCCCAATTCCTGGATGGACTGGATTATAAACAGGCTACGGCTAAGGTCATAGCAGAATTAGAGAAAATCAACAAGGGTAAAGGCAAGGTGAATTACCGCTTACGCGACGCTGTTTTTAGCCGGCAGCGCTACTGGGGCGAACCCTTCCCTGTGTATTATAAAAATGGCATGCCTCAAATGATAGATCAGCAATACCTGCCCCTTACACTACCGGAAGTGGAAAAATACCTTCCTACGGAAACAGGGGAGCCTCCCCTGGGGAATGCCACGACATGGGCGTGGGACGTAGTTGACTGTAAGGTAGTTGCCAATGATTTAATTGACAATGAAAAGGTCTTTCCCCTGGAATTGAACACCATGCCGGGTTGGGCAGGAAGTTCCCAGTACTTCAACCGGTATATGGATCCGGGAAATGATGAGGTGATATTTTCTGAAGAGGCGGTAAACTATTGGAGAGACGTAGACCTTTATATCGGTGGGATAGAGCACGCAACAGGACATTTGCTGTATTCCAGATTCTGGCAAAAATTCCTGTTTGATCTTGGTCTGGTGCCTGTTGAGGAATACGCACAGAAACTGATTAACCAGGGGATGATCCTGGGGACAAGCGCTTTTATTTATCGGGAGGAAGGAACCAACCGGGTATTGTCCAGAGGATTGATCGGAGATAAAAAAGTATCCCCAATACATGCTGATGTTTCCCTGGTCAATACTTCAGACGAGTTGGATATCCCCGCCTTTCAGAAATGGCGGCCGGAATTCAAGGACAGTGAGTTTGTACTGGAAGACGGAAAATACCTGGTAGGCAGGGAGGTAGAGAAAATGTCCAAATCCAAATACAATGTGGTTAACCCGGACGAGATCTGTGCCGAATACGGCGCGGATGCCCTCAGACTATACGAGATGTTCCTGGGCCCCCTGGAACAAGCCAAGCCCTGGAATACCGCTGGCATCACAGGGGTCTATGGCTTTTTGAAAAAGTTGTGGAAACTCTATCATTCAGGCCCGCAGGGTAGCTTCCAGGTTTCGGACGCTCCTCCTGATAAGGCTTCACTGAAAACCTTACACAAGACCATTAAGAAGGTAGAAGAAGATGTGGAGAGCCTTTCTTTCAACACCTCGGTCTCTACCTTTATGATATGCGTTAATGAGCTTACCGCACAAAAATGCCGAAGCCGTGAAGTTCTGGCTCCTTTGGCGGTAATTATATCTCCATATGCCCCGCACATTGCGGAAGAACTGTGGCATAAATTGGGGAATTCCACATCGATTGCTGCTGTTCCTTTCCCCGAATATGAGGAGCGCTACCTTGTTGAGGACACCAAGGCCTACCCCATTTCATTCAATGGAAAGATGAGGTTTACGCTCGAATTACCCCTGGATTTGGATAAGGAAAGCATTGAGAAAGCGGTAATGGAACACGAAAAAACCAAGGCCCAGCTTCAGGGACGTACCCCAAAAAGGGTTATCGTGGTACCTGGTAAAATTGTGAACATAGTGGGCTAGAAGACAACGACCGCAGTCAAATCTTTCCTAATGTTTATAACCTCCTCTTAGGGCTCCTGGTGTATACCCACTATTGCCTGATGCTTTTTATCCAAAGAAATTAATAAAAAATTGTTCATGCCCCCTATTTTTTAGGGGGTGTGTTTATAAAAAATAATGTTTTTACACCTGCCACCCCTGTATTTTGTCGATTTATTTCGTTTTTTTGTTATAAATCAAACATTTTTATCTAATAAACTAAATAACTGAACAAAATGATTGTTGGCATACCTAAAGAGATTAAAAACAATGAAAGCAGGGTAGGGATGACCCCTGCAGGAGTGTTGGAACTTACCCA
>NZ_CEYNTP010000214.1:0-4920 GCF_982873095.1 Lentiprolixibacter sp.
TCGATTTGTCCGTCGCTCAATTCATACAAGTGCTGAAAAATTACCTGGTCATCAACTGAATCTTTATTCCAATTGAGGTAGCACTTCTTCATGTGGTTGGCTATGGCATATTCCAGTCCATCCCGTTTGTCCCCTTTTTCCCAATTGATGGCTACATCGATCATCCGTTTGATATTATTACCATAAAAGCGGTACTTGGGGAAATTCTGAGGGTATTCCAGCGGGTCGGGTCGTTGCTGAAGGACTTCCTTGCTCGTTATGGGAAAGGGAGAATCCACATCCAGTTTAAAATCAGACATGATAAATAGCTGATCCCATAACTTGTGCTGGAAATCCGGCACATCCCTCAAGTGGGGTTGTAAATTCCCCATAACACTGATAATGGCCTTTGCAATGCGGTTACGTTCTTCCCGATCTTCGATGGAAACTGCATAGTCTACCATCTTCTGAAAATGCCTGCCGTACTCCGGGATAATAAGTTGGGGGCGTTCTGTATTGTACTCTAAATTGTTTACTGCATCCAAAATATGTGTGATTTAAAGGGGAAGTAATTCGATAACGGTGGCAAAGTAATAAAATTATAGCTGATTACCGCTTATATCTCAGAGGGAGATAACCCCTTCTATTTTCCCTACTTCCTTGTATTTGTCGATGACGTCATCCGGACTATTAAGATTAACCATGATAGACAAACTGGTGTATTTCCCTTTCCTGGATTGCTTGGATTCAATTACAGCACCCGTATTGTCAAAAATCCGATTGATCCTGTTGATCCGTTCCTGATCCGTAGGAACTATAAACTTGTACAGGTAATCGGCGGGCCAGCTGGTATTCTTTAGCAATTCGTCTTTCAGCCTGCTGTAAAAAGCATCTGCTTTGTCCGGTTCCATTACAATCTTTTTACAAATATAGGGGTTCGACTTCAATTTTAGGGGCATGCTTTGAATGATTACTTTTGTGGTACTAAAAGAGTATAAATTGCCTCCCAAGAAAGTTGTCATAACCGGCGGTCCGGGTACCGGAAAAACAAGTGTCGTTAAATCCTTAAAGGACAAAGGCTTTATCTGTTTTGAAGAGATCATACGGGACCTTACCGCCGCTGCAAAGGAAGTGGAAGTGGAAGAAGATCACAAAACCAATCCCCTGGTTTTTGTGCGTGATCCTTTTGATTTTAACACACGTCTCCTGGAGGGCCGTATGGCACAATACCACAGGGGTAGTGAACACCAGGCCTCTATCGTATTTTATGACCGCGGCATTCCGGACGTACTGGCGTATATGAATTACTTCGGGCAATCATATACGGACAATTTTGAGCGTGCCTGCAGGGAATTGCGCTATGACGAAGTAATTTTATTGCCTCCTTGGAAAGAAATCTACAAAGTAGATGCTGAACGTATGGAAAGTTATGAGGAGGCGGTGGCCATACACGGGCATTTGGAAGGTCTATACCGAGATTTGGGCTACGGTCCGCTAATGGTCCCAAAAGGCACTGTAATGGAACGCACTGAATTTATAATGGACGTATTAAAACTGTACATGTGATTGCAGAGGCCGAGCATATCCTTAAGAAATATTGGGGTTTTGATAGTTTCCGTGGTTCACAGTCCAACATTATTGACGCGGTTCTGAATCAGGAAGATGTCCTGGCCCTCATGCCAACTGGAGGTGGGAAATCCGTGTGTTACCAGGTGCCGGCCCTGCTTTCTGAAGGGATTTGTGTAGTTGTTTCTCCTCTTGTGGCTTTGATTGAGGATCAGGTTCGCGCTTTGAAACAAAAAGGGATAAAGGCTATGGGGCTTACAGGCGCCATGGGCTACCAGGAAGTGGTTACCCTACTGGACAATTGCCTTTATGGAAATTACAAGTTTCTATACCTCTCTCCTGAAAGGCTCCAACAGGATTTGATTCAGGAAAGACTGGGCAACCTGCCTGTTACCCTTATTGCCATTGATGAAGCCCATTGTGTCTCCCATTGGGGGAATGATTTCCGACCTGCATATCTGCAATGTTCCTTACTGCGCGAATTGCATCCCAATACCCCGGTAATAGCCCTTACCGCCACGGCAACAAAACGGGTAAAGGAAGATATTATCCGGCACCTGTGCCTCAGAAATGTAAGGGAATTCAAGGATTCCTTCTTAAGGGAAAATATTGCTTTCGGAGTATTCTGGGAAGAGGACAAACGTTTCCGGCTCCAGCTGCTCTGCTCCCAAACCAACGGAAGTGGAATCGTTTATGTTCGTTCCCGAAGAATGGCGGAGGAGCTTGCCGCCTTCCTCAATAAGAAAAGAATAGCAAGTCATTTTTTCCACGGGGGCATGAGTGCCTCAGAGAAGTCGGACAAACTCCGGGACTGGATGCAAAACAAGGTGCAGTTTATGGTGGCTACCAACGCCTTCGGGATGGGGGTAGATAAGCCCGATGTACGCCTTGTCATCCATTACCAGATCCCAGATAACCTGGAGAATTATTTTCAGGAGGCCGGCCGGGCTGGCAGGGATGGCCAAAAAGCAAGTGCTCTGTTATTGACCAACAAAGCTGATGAATCCCAGGTAGAAAAACAGTTCCTCAGCGTGTTACCCACAACGGCGTACCTCAAAACGGTATACCGTAAATTGAACAATTACTTCCAAATCCCCTATGGCGGTGGGGAACATGAAAGTTACCCCTTTCACTTCGATGCCTTTTGTGAAGCCTATGGTTTCCAATATATGCTAACCCACAACGCCCTGCGTATTCTGGATCAGCAATCCGTTATCAGCCTGTCACAGGAATTCAGCCGGCAAACCACCCTGAAGGTGGTGGCTACAAAAGCGGTGCTCTTCCGTTATATGGAAAAGCACCCTGACCTTGCCGGAACGCTGCAGGCACTCCTCCGCACTTACGGCGGGGTATTTGATTTTGAAACAAGGATCAACCCGGTGCTATTGGGTAAAAAAACAGGACAGACAGAAGAGGAAATCCTGGAAACCCTCAAAAGGTTTGCAACTGATGAACTTATACTACTAAACCTGGAGGATCGCGACTTAAAGATCACCTTCCTCATCCCCAGGGAAGACGATCGTGCCATTAACCGTTTTGCAAAAGAAATAGCGGGCTACCACAGACTTAAGGTGAAAAACGTGGGTAAGATGCTGGATTATCTCAAAAATGATAAGCTGTGCCGAAGTAAACAATTGTTATTATATTTTGGGGAGGAGCTCAGCGAAGATTGCCGGGTTTGCGATGTGTGCTTGAGGAAGTATGAGAAAGAGAAAGCCTTACCGGCATTGCGTGAACGCATTGTAGAGCAGCTCGCGCAATCTGCCAGCAGTTCACGGATGTTGATCAGTACCCTTCCGGATGAAGAGTACCTCATACTTCAAACCCTGAGGGAGCTCCTTGAGGCAGGTAAAATTGCCATTAACAACAAGAATGAATACATGTTGAAGCTATGAGGAAATTAAGGATAGTTTTTATGGGTACCCCTGATTTTGCAGTACCTGTACTCGAAGCGCTACTGGAATCTGGTTATGAGGTCGCCGGAGTAATCACAGCTCCTGACAAGCCGGCGGGCAGGGGCAGGAAGATCCATCAGTCAGCCGTTAAGCGCTATGCTTTAAAGAAAGGACTGACCATCTTACAGCCCACCAATTTGAAAAGTCCTGAATTTCAAAATGAGCTCAAGACGCTGGACGCCAACCTGCAGATCGTTGTCGCCTTCCGTATGCTGCCCAGAGCGGTCTGGGAAATGCCTGAATACGGCACCGTTAACCTACACGCTTCCCTCCTCCCCCAATACCGGGGCGCTGCCCCCATTAACTGGGCGATCATTAACGGAGAAACCGAAACAGGTGTCACGACATTTTACATCAATGAACGCATAGACACCGGTGAAATCATCTTACAGGACAAGACAACTATTGGTCCCGAGGAAAATGCCGGGGCATTACACGACCGCCTCATGCTTCTGGGGGCTGATCTGGTAGTAAGAACGGTTTCCCTGATTGAAAATAATAAGGTGAGTGCCAAGGTACAGCCAGACTCCGGCACCCTGAAGATGGCGCCCAAGATTCACAGGGACACCTGTAAGCTGGACTGGCAACTACCGCTTACCACCATTTATGATAAAATCCGTGGACTTAGCCCATACCCGGCCGCCTGGTGTTATTTGCACAACCCGGAAGATGGTGTGGTCCTCAAGGTCTACAGGGCTGGCAAGAGAAAGGAAAGCCACACACATGAGCCCGGAAGGCTATTTGCCGGTAAAGATTTCCTTGAAGTGGCAGTAAAAGGTGGTTTTGTTTTACTACTCGAAGTACAGCTTTCGGGAAAGAAGCGCATGGGTATAAAAGAGTTCCTGAATGGCTATAAATTACACGAAATGGCCAAACTTGGCTGAGCCCCCGTACTTATTGCCTTTAAAGAGACCCTGTATTTTTTGTCAGTTTATCAACAATGGGGTGAAGTTATTAACAAAAACGCCGATTTCCCCCGAATTTACTTGCGTTAACCGCAAATCCCTATAAATTTGTTTAAGCTTTGAAATATTTAACAACAATTAATTGATTTAAATTATGAACAAAACAGAATTAATTGATGCCATGGCAGCCGATGCTGGTATCACTAAAGCCGCCGCCAAAAAATCCTTGGAGTCTTTTCTGAGCAATGTTGAGAAATCACTGAAAAAAGGAAATCGTGTTTCTCTTGTAGGATTTGGGTCTTGGTCTGTTTCCAGAAGAAACGCCAGAGAAGGAAGAAACCCATCTACTGGTGCAACTATCAAGATAGCCGCCAAAAACGTAGTTAAGTTTAAAGCAGGTTCTGATCTGAGCAACGCTGTAAACTAAGCTGCATATCAACGATATAGCGAAAGCACTTGCCCACAGCAAGTGCTTTTTTTTTGTTTATACCCCATTTTTGTTTTTTACGCGAATT
>NZ_CEYNTP010000215.1:0-4912 GCF_982873095.1 Lentiprolixibacter sp.
ACAAAGTGGTAATTTGTGGTAATTTGTGGTAATAATTTCTATATATTTGAGTTTAAATAACGAACCAAACCGGTTTCCGTGATCAGTTTCATAGGAACATATGAATGTAAAGCCGATGCTAAAGGGCGGGTAATGATACCTGTAACCCTCAAGAATCAGATGGCCCCCCTGCTCGCTCAGGGCTTCGTCATCAAGCGCTCCGTATTTCATCCCTGTTTAGAACTGTATCCCATGGACGAGTGGAATCTGCTCATGCAGAAAATGAACAAAAAGAACCGGTTCAAGAAAAAGAACAACGATTTCATCAGGCGGTTTTCTGCCGGGGTAAAGCCAGTGGAAATTGATTCTACAGGCAGGTTATTGATACCTAAGAACCTGGTCGCTATCGCGGGAATAAAGAAGGAAGTAGTGTTGAGTTCGGCAATCAACATTATTGAAATCTGGGACAAGGAGAATTACGAGCAGGTGCTCGATGATACCGCAGAAAATTTTGCCGAGCTGGCAGAGGAGGTTATGGGTGATGATGTCGAAGACCTATCATAACCCGGTCCTTTTAAAGGAGTCCGTAGATGGCCTGCAGGTTAAGGAAGATGGAATCTATGTAGATGTAACGTTCGGGGGTGGCGGACACTCCCGTGAGATTCTGGAAAGATTAGGAGAAGAGGGGCAGCTGATCGCTTTTGATCAGGATGAGGACGCCCTTCAAAATACCATTGATGACCCTCGTTTTCGTCTTATAAATGAAAACTTCAGGTTTATCAAGCAGTTTTTAAAGTTCTATGGCATACTAAAAGTTGACGGCATCCTGGCAGATTTTGGGGTATCCTCCCATCAGTTTGATCAGGCAGACCGTGGGTTTTCCACCCGATTTGATGCGGCACTCGATATGCGGATGAGCCGGCAGAACCAACTGTCGGCTTATAACGTGGTCAACACCTATTCCCGGGAAGATCTGGCAAGAATATTTTCCCGCTACGGCGAACTTAGGCGGGCATGGGAAATAGCCGGGACCATCGTGGAGCAAAGAGCATCCAGGCCCATAGCCACCACAAATGAATTGAAGGTGGTGCTGCAGCGTTTTTTGCCCAGGCATCGGGAACAAAAGGTTTTGGCTCAGATCTATCAGGCGATACGTATCGAGGTCAATGAAGAGATCAAGGTGATTGAGGAGTTCCTCCTGCAGACACCGGACCTGTTAAAACCAGGTGGCAGGCTTTCTATAATCAGCTACCATTCCCTTGAAGACCGCTTGGTTAAGCGCTTTATCCGGGAAGGGAAGTTTGAAGGGGAAGCCGAAAAGGACCTCTATGGACATGTGAAGGTTCCTTTTAAGAAAGTGGGGAAATTGATAGTACCGTCAGCCGAGGAAATTGCCAGAAATAGCAGGGCACGGAGTGCCAGGCTTAGAATAGCAGAACGGATATAAGGAAAATATAATAAGGACAAGGAAATGAGAAAAGGGGTAGTGGATCTATTGAAAGGAAAGTTTTTGGTAAGCGGGGACGCTCCCAAGAACTGGCTTTTTATCATCTATGCCTCTTTCCTGGCTACAATAATGATTGCTGCTGCGCATAGTGCTGATCGTAAAGTACATCGCCTGGCAGCCCTAAACGAAGAAGTTCGTGAGCTGAGGAGCGAATTTGTGGACATGCGCTCTGACGTGCAACGACTAAAACTGGAATCTACGATCAGGGAAGTGGTCATGAAAGACAGCCTGTACCCTTCGGAAACCCCTCCAAAAAAAATCAAAGTAAAAGCGGTTACAAAGTAAATGGCAATCACCCCCAAAAATATAATGACCCGACTCTATATCGTGGCCGCCTGCCTCTTTTTGTTCGCAGCCGCCGTGGTATTTAAGCTGGTGAGTATACAGATGGTGCAGGGTGATAAGTACAAGGCATTGGCCATGCAGCGCACCGAAAAAATGTTTACCATCGCCCCCAACCGAGGGAACCTCTATTCTGATGATGGCAGCCTCCTGGCGACCTCTGTTACCAAATATACCATACGTTTTGACGCAGTAACCGTTAGCCAGCGGGATTTTGAAACCCTGGTACAGCCCTTGTCTGAGGCCTTGGGTAAGCAATTCGGTAAATCCCCTTCCCACTATGAAAAAGTGCTGCGCAAAGCCAGGATCAATAAAAACCGCTATGCCCTGATTGCGCGTAACATCGAATATTCAGACTATATCAAGGTAAAGACCTTTCCGCTTTTTAAGCAGGGGCCCTACAAGGGAGGCTTGATTGTGGAACAGCGGACCGTACGGGAACATCCCCTGGGTAAAATTGCAGAACGCAGCGTGGGTTATGAGCGCTTTGACGAGAACGGTTATGCTACCCGGGTGGGCCTGGAAGGGGCTTTTGGAAACTACCTAAGAGGTATCGAAGGGAAAAGGCTAAAGCAGAAAATAGCCAAAGGGCAGTGGAAACCCATTGGGCTGGATAATATCGTAGAACCTAAGGATGGGTACGATGTGATCTCTACCATCAATATCAACATTCAGGACATCGCCCACCATGCCCTGCTTTCACAACTTGAGAAATACAAGGCGGAACACGGTTGTGTTATCGTAATGGAAACCAATACCGGGGAGATCAAAGCCATCTCCAACCTCGGCAGGACTGAAGACGGGAAGTACTATGAACGTTTGAATTACGCCATAGGTGAATCCCATGAGCCCGGTTCCACTTTTAAACTCATGTCCCTGGTGGCTGCACTGGAAGACGGTAAGGTAGATACCAGTACGGTAATCGATACCGAAAAAGGACGGTGGCGGATTTACGACCGCACGGTGCGGGATTCCAAACACGGGGGGTATGGAAAAATTTCTGTGGCACGGGCCTTTGAAGTGTCTTCAAACACAGCCTTTGCCAAAATGATCCACGAGAACTACAAAACCGAACCGGATCGGTTTGTCAACCTCCTCATGGATATGGGCTTGCACAATGAACTGAACATGCCGATCAAGGGCGAAGGTAAGCCGGTGATTCGGCAGCCCGGAGACAAAGGCTGGTCGGGCGTGTCCCTGGCCTGGATGTCCCATGGCTATGAGGTGGCACTGACACCACTGCAGACCCTTGCCTTTTACAATGCGATTGCCAATGGAGGGGAACTCCTGAGGCCCAGACTGATCAAGGAAGTACGGGAGTGGAACAAGACCATCCACCATTTTGACAAGAAAGTGATCCATCCTGCCATTGCCTCTAAGGAGACGGTGAAGCAGGTACAACAATTGTTAAAGAATGTGGTTGAGAAGAAACACGGAACGGGCCACAGGCTGTATTCTCCTGATTTCTCCATGTCCGGTAAAACGGGGACTGCCCAAAAGAATTACGTGGCAAAGGATCCTGATAAACTGGGATACATTTCCACCTTTGCCGGATATTTTCCAGCGGATAACCCTAAATATTCCTGTATTGTGGTCATCCATGAACCTGATAAAAGCGTGGGGTATTACGGTGCAGATGTATCTGGTCCGGTGTTCAAATCCATCGCTCATAAAATTTACTCCAATAACCCAATTATAGACGAAGTGCGCAGCCTGCAACCTGAGAATCAGGAATTGGAGGAAGACTACCAGCGCTATTATGCAGAAGCGCAGCGGGAACATCAGTATGTGCCTAATGTAAAGGGAATGAGCGGTATGGATGCCATTTCCATACTCGAGAACCTGGGTCTGGAAGTTGAGGTTAAGGGAAATGGCAAAGTGAAAAAACAATCCATTTCACAGGGAACTACGCTTGAAAAAGGAAAGAAAATCGTGCTGGAACTCTCATGAAGTTATTGAAGGACATACTCTACGGTGTTAGCATAGCGGCGGTAAATGGTACCACCGAAACCCGTTTTAATGCCCTGCATTTTGATTCGCGACAAGTAGCCCTTGATGACGCCTTTGTAGCTATCAGGGGCACTCAGACCGATGGTCACCAATATATAGCCAAGGCAATAGAACAAGGCTGTAACGCAGTGATCTGTGAGGAGTTCCCGAAAGAGCTGGTCAATGAGGTCACCTATGTTAAGGTGAATGATTCTCAGGCAGCCCTTGCGATAATGGCGTCTAACTATTACGACAATCCCTCGCGAAACCTGAAACTGGTGGGGGTGACCGGGACCAATGGCAAAACCACGGTTACCAGTTTGTTATACCAGTTGTTCCGAAAAGCAGGGTACAAAGTTGGCCTGATTTCCACCATTAAGGTCATGGTGGATGAAACCGAGTACACCACCAGCCATACCACCCCGGATGCCTTAACTATAAACAAGCACCTTCATCTGATGAATGAAGCCGGGGTTGAGTTTTGTTTTATGGAAGTGAGTTCCCATGGCATTGCCCAGAAACGGTCGCTGGGCCTGGTGTTCGAAGGGGCGATATTCACCAATTTGTCGCACGACCATCTGGATTATCACAAAACCTTTGCGGAATATCGGGACACAAAGAAAAAATTATTTGATGGCCTTTCCGTAAAAGCCTTTGCCCTGACCAACCTGGACGATAAAAATGGCATGTATATGTTGCAGAATACCCCGGCCAGGAAATTTACCTACGCCCTGAAAAGTTTTGGGGATTACCGGGCGCAGCTGCTGGAGAATCAGTTCAGCGGACAGCTGTTAAAGATTGAAGATAGCGAGTTGTGGACCAAACTCATCGGGGAGTTTAATGCTTACAATATCCTCGCCATTTATGCGACAGCCGACTTATTGGGGCTGGAAAGAATGGAATTACTGCGGCTGTTAAGCGAATTGGAAAATGTGGACGGGCGCTTCCAATATTACATTTCAAAACAAAAAATAACCGCGATAGTTGATTATGCCCATACGCCGGACGCCTTAAAAAACGTATTGAACACAATCAATGCGTTGAGGACTGGAAATGAAAACGTCATCACCGTAGTGGGGTGTGGTGGTGATCGTG
>NZ_CEYNTP010000216.1:0-4841 GCF_982873095.1 Lentiprolixibacter sp.
CAGGTGATAAAGGTTTCACATAAGGCATCCGAGTGGCTTCCCGGAGGAATCCTAACGGCATAGTCGATCAGGTCGGGCAAATGCCGCTTCTTGCTTTTATATACTTTTCTCAGGGCATTCATAAAGGCGTCGAATTGCCCATCACCCTGAGCGTGTTCTTCTATCAGATCCCCGTCTATTTCAACCGAAACCGTAGTGGAAGGCTTTAACCCTTTTGAATGGGTAAGCACGAACGACCGAACGAATACCTTTTGCTGGAATTTTTCACTGTCCAGCACATCCGATATAATAAACGGCAGGTCTTCCTTCGTGACCTTCTCTTTCTTGTCCCCAAGTTCTATGATCCTTTGGGTTACCTCTTTGATCTCGTCTTCCGTAAGTGTTAGGCCCAGCTCCTGAAGGTTTTTTTGGATGTTGGCCTTCCCGGAAGTTTTTCCCAGCGCATATTGCCGTTTTCTTCCGAAACGCTCAGGTAAAAGATCATTAAAGTATAAGTTCTTTTTATTATCCCCATCTGCATGTATTCCAGCAGTTTGAGTAAACACATTTCCACCGACAATAGGTTTGTTTGGCGGGATGCCAAAGCCAGTAAATGCCGAAACGAGCTTGCTTACCTTGAATAGTGTTTTTTCGCTTACACTGATCTCGATTTCCGGCAAGAAATCATTGATTACGGCTACGGTGCTCGCCAGGGGGGCATTGCCAGCGCGCTCTCCCATCCCGTTTACGGTAAGGTGCAGGCCGTGGCATCCTGCTTTGAGGGCTTCCATTACATTGGCCACACTGAGGTCATAGTCATTGTGCCCGTGGAAATCAAAATGATTGTCCGGATACCTTTTAATAATGTCAGACAGGAACTGATAGGCTTCGCTATGGGTAAGCACACCCAGGGTGTCCGGCAACAAAATGCGTTTTACAGGGTGTTGGGTCAGGAAATCCAGGAATTGGTAAACATACTCTGGTGAATTGCGCATACCATTGCTCCAGTCTTCGAGATACACGTTTGTGGTGATCCCTTTTTCCTCGGCCAGCGCGATAACTTTCGCAATATCCTTAAAGTGGGCTTCTGGAGATTTCTTAAGCTGGTGGGTAAGGTGGTTCAGGGAACCTTTGGTCAATAAATTCTGAACTTTTGCCCCGGCTTCTTCCATCCAGCTGATGGATCTGCCGTTATCAACAAAGGTCAGGACTTCAACCCGGTCCAGATACCCCGCCTCTTTGGCCCAGGAAGTGATCTGCTTTACAGATTCAAATTCCCCTTCAGAAACGCGGGCAGAGGCAATCTCGATGCGGTCTACCTTGAGCTCTTCCAGCAATAGTTTGGCTAGTGTCAGCTTCTCAGAGGAGGAGAAAGAAACGCCTGAGGTCTGTTCTCCATCCCTGAGCGTGGTATCCATGATTTCAACCCTTCTTTTCTTCATCTTCCTCTGGTTTTTATTCCCCTGGCACGTCTTGGCACCCGGGCATTGCCTCCCTTACAAGGGGGTGTTCTGTGCAAATTTCCTGATCTCGGGTTTTAGGTTCAGCAGGTAGTCGATATCATCAAAACCATTCAGGAGGTTTTCCTTTTTATAGCCATTGATGGCGAAGCTTTCCTGTTCCCCTGTGGCATCTATAGTAAAGGTTTGTTCCGGTAAATTAACCGTAAAGTTTGCATTGGGGTCGGCCTCAATCGCACCAAAGATCTTTTGCAGGAATTCCGGGCTCACCTGAACAGGCAACACGCCCACATTCAGGCAGTTGTTGCGAAAAATGTCGGCAAAGAAACTGGAAACAACACAGCGAAAACCATAGTCATAAACGGCCCAGGCGGCATGTTCCCTTGAAGACCCGGAGCCAAAGTTCTTACCTCCAACGAGGATCTTTCCGGAGTAGATGGGGTTATTCAAAACAAAGTGCTCCTTGGGGGTATTGTCCGCATGGTAGCGCCAGTCCCTGAACAGGTTTTCCCCAAACCCTTTTCGTTCCGTAGCTTTTAGGAAGCGTGCAGGAATGATCTGGTCTGTATCTACATTTTCAATAGGCAGCGGAACTGCGCTGCTCTTCAGGATATGGAATTTATCGTATGCCATGTTCTGTTATTAAACGGTTTGTGTTTGAAGAAGTTCCCGGGGGTCAGTTACTTTCCCTGTGACCGCAGCTGCTGCCGCAACCAGGGGGCTGGCCAGTAAAGTTCTTGCACCAGGTCCTTGCCGGCCTTCAAAATTTCTATTGGAGGTGCTCACGGCATATTTTCCTGCCGGGATCTTGTCATCATTCATCGCCAGGCAGGCAGAACAGCCGGGCTCCCGAAGTGAAAAACCGGCCTCGGTGAGGATATCCAGGATGCCCTCCTCCTTGATGGCTTCCTCTACCTTATGGGAACCGGGTACCAGCCAGGCGGTCACATGGTCTGCTTTTTTACGGCCCTTTACCACACTGGCAAAGGCGCGGAAATCCTCGATCCTTCCGTTGGTACAGCTCCCCAGGAAGACAAAATCGATAGGCTTTCCAAGCATATCTTCCCCTTCTTCAAAATCCATATATGCCAGGGACTTTTTGTAGGTAGCTACACCCCCTTCAACGGATTCCGCATTGGGGATCGCTTTGGAAATCCCGACACCCATCCCGGGATTGGTCCCGTAGGTGATCATCGGCTCGATCTCACTGCCGTCAAATTCAATCTCCTTGTCAAAAACTGCATTCTCGTCCGTTTTCAGGGTGCTCCAGTAGGCCATGGCCTTGTCCCATGCGGCTCCTTTCGGGGCAAATTCCCTTCCCTTTATATAGGCAAACGTATTTTCGTCAGGAGCAATCATACCCCCGCGTGCACCCATTTCAATGCTCAGGTTACACACGGTCATCCTGCCCTCCATGCTCATGTTCCGGAAAACATCTCCTGCGTATTCTACAAAATATCCGGTAGCTCCGGAGGTAGTCAGCTTAGATATAATGAACAGGGCAACATCTTTGGGGGTTACCGCTTCATTAAGGCTTCCGTTGATAGTGATCCGCATGCTCTTAGGCTTGGGCTGCATGATACACTGCGAGGCAAGCACCATCTCCACCTCGGAGGTTCCTATACCAAAGGCGATGGCTCCGAAAGCTCCATGTGTAGAAGTATGTGAGTCTCCACATACAATGGTGGCCCCGGGCAATGTAATCCCGTTTTCCGGGCCAATCACGTGGACAATCCCATTTTTCTCGTGCCCAAGCCCCCAGTAGGGAATGTCATGTGCTTTCGCATTCTCCTCCAGCGCGGCTAATTGTTTGGCCGATAGCGGGTCCTGCACGGGCAGGTGCTGGTTGAGGGTCGGGGTGTTGTGGTCTGCTGTAGCGAACGTCCGCTCCGGGTAAAGTACTTCGATATTCCTGTTTTTAAGTCCCAGAAAGGCCACCGGACTGGTGACTTCGTGTACCAGGTGACGATCGATAAACAGTACATCCGGACCATCCGGTATCTGCTGCACGACATGGGAATCCCAGACTTTGTCAAATAGTGTTTTGCTCATTTTGGCGGTACCTTGATTATATGCAATTAACTAAGCCACCAAAAATAGGGATATGAAGGAAGCGGCACCAAAAAGAGGTGTTTTAAATTACGATGTTCAAGTTTGCAGAATGAGTGTTAAAACACTGTAAAACAATGTTTTACTATGCATTTGTCCACTATTCAATTGATTTGAATCCTGTATGTTGTACCCGCACAGGGGAGTGGAACATGTTTTTGCGATCATAAACAACCCCCTGGCCCTGCTAACTGATATAGTTCCAGATCTCCTTGTGTGCTTTTAATCTGGAGTAGGTAGCACGGATCTGCCGGTTTTTTTCCAGTGCCAGGTCAGGATCTTCCTGCAGCAGGCGCTGGGCATAAAAGCGGGCGGTTTTCAGAATGTCATGGTCGCGGACAACATCTGCTATTTTCAGGTTGAGAACACCACTCTGCTGCGTACCCATCAAATCCCCGGGCCCACGCAATCGAAGGTCTACTTCGGCAATTTCAAAACCATCATTGGTGCGGGCCATGGTTTCCAGTCGGGTTTTGGCCTCATTGGACAATTTGGATCCGGTGATAAGAATACAATAGCTCTGCTCAGCACCACGGCCCACCCGACCCCTAAGCTGGTGCAACTGGGACAGTCCAAACCGTTCGGCGCTTTCTATGATCATCACCGAAGCGTTGGGGATATTAACGCCAACCTCAATAACCGTGGTGGCCACCATGATCTGGGTTTGACCTTTAAGAAAGCGCTGCATTTCGTATTCCTTGTCCTCTGCCTTCATTTTTCCGTGCACGATGGATATCTGGTAGTCGGGCATAGGAAAATCGCGGGAGATGCTTTCATATCCATCCATCAGGTCTTTGTAATCGAGGGCCTCAGATTCCTGTATTAAGGGATATACGATATAGACCTGCCGGCCTTTTTTGATCTCGTCCCGGATAAACTGAAAGACTTTTAGACGGTTGTGGTCATAGCGGTGTACGGTCTTTACCCTTTTCCTGCCTGGGGGGAGTTCATCAATAATACTGATATCCAGGTCCCCATAGAGGCTCATCGCCAGGGTCCTGGGAATAGGGGTAGCGGTCATCACCAGGATATGGGGGGGAGTAACGTTTTTTTTCCACATTTTGGAGCGCTGTGCTACGCCAAAACGGTGCTGTTCATCAATGATGGCCAGACCGAGGTTGCGGAAAACTACCTTTTCTTCCAGGACAGCATGGGTGCCTACGAGGATGTGCAGTTCTCCGGATTCCAGTTTCTCGTGAATGGGAACACGGTCTTTTTTCTTTACAGATCCTGTTAATAATGCGATCTCTACGTCCATGTCACCAAGCAGGGATGTAATGCTCTGGAAGTGCT
>NZ_CEYNTP010000217.1:0-4766 GCF_982873095.1 Lentiprolixibacter sp.
GGGTGGCGAAGCGCCTGTCCTTCGAAGTGAAACGAAGAAGGAAGCTACGCGACCAAAACTTTTATCGCGGCGCAAATATACTAAGGTAGTACGAGGATTAAAACTTTATTTGCCAATATCAGAAGTGGGCAGCTGAAATCACAGGATGGGCTGAAAAACTAATTCCTATTGCCGGGTATATCCTATTTTGGCCCATACCGCATTACCATACTCTATGCGCTCCAGAAGTTTCACCACCTGTCCTTTGATTATGGCATGGTTCCGTTTATCACGGGCATTGGGATAATCCGGACTTCCCAATACCCCAGTATTTACATTGAGTCCCTGTTTCGCCTTCAGAAATGTTCCCAGTTTTAATTCAGAGACATCCACGTACATGGTGCCATCCGAATCCTGAATTTGGGAATACCCCTCATCTTTGAAAAGATTATCCATGGCACTTTCAACTTGCGGATAGTTCTCGTCCTCGCCATAAAAACTAACATAAAAAGAATAAGATGCTGCAGTATTTACCTTAGCTGCACTTTCCCAGAGTACTTCGCGATTCTCTTCGATCTTCTGGTCAAGTGCTTGCCTAGCATCTACTGCTTCCTTTCTCGCGTCTACCGCTTCATTTTTTGCTATTTCTTCAGCCAGGGTGGCCTCTTCTGCTTTCTTTTTTTGTATAAGGGCCCAACCAGCAAGTATTAAACAGCCTATTACCAAAACAGACACGAGTCCCCATAAGATGTTGTTAATGCGTCTGGCTTTCTTGGCCGTCTTATTGATTTCCTCAATTTGTTTTCTTATCTCGCTCATTTAGGTTGGTTTTAGGTATTGATATATCGGCTGAATTCCTTTTCCAGATTCAGGATTTGTTCCTCGGTATTGGAAATGATCCCTTCTTTCATACGGTTAAGGTCCTTTTCAAATACCCGAACTCCTTTAAGGCGCTTCTTTTGTTCTTTGGAGTTATTCAGGGATTTCAAGCCAAAAAGCACGGGTATTCCCTCTCCCACCAAAGAGCCGATCACCTCCATATTGGCCGAAAGGTTTCTTAGCTTCTCCATAAGATTTGATAAAAAAGCAGGCTGAAAGACTAATAGGATGCCTATTACTACAGCGATGCCGATCCCCAGGAAGAGATTAAATTTGGCATTTTTTATCTGCCGCTCTAGTTCTTCCTTATACAATTCGATCTCTTCAAGGACCTCTTTGATCAGGAATGCCTGCTTCTCCGATAATTTTGCCTTTTCCATATAGTTGTTCTTTAAGCCGACATGAATGTCATATTAGGATAAAACCTATGCTTCAATGTACAAAAAAATGTGAATATCCCTCTCTGGAAGCCCTTAGCCCAATAGTGTTTCCTTAAGAAATTCCATAAAGGGATCCCTGGGGTTGTCGTTGTATAAAATGGAATACGCCTTATGAGCATCCTGATAGATCTTCATTCTGCTCCGGATGCCTCCCTCCTCACCTACCTTCTGGTAATGCTCCTTAGCCCCATCAAGGCGGTTCAGGTAGATACAGGCTTCTCCCATGGTTCCATGCTTATCGGTACTGCCGTATAAATAGTTGCCGGCTACCTCCAGGGCCTGTTCTGCATAGGTTCTCATCTTTTTCTTGCTCAAATCAAGCATGAGGTATAAAAAGGCCAGGTTGATCGCATTCAGGTACACCTGTTCTTCATCCTCGTCTGCAATAGCCAATTCCAGAGCCTTCTCATGACATTTGAGTGCATGCTCCCCATCCGCCTGATGATGGTTCTCCAGATACTTGCCCTTATACAGGTCGCCAAGAGCATTTAACAAGTCTGCATCTGTCTGGGTGCGTTTATTTGCTTCCAGGAGGGTAATAGCATCTTCTCGCCTCCCAACTATTTCCATGGATTGGAGCAACTTGATAAAGCTGCGCTCATCGAGCTTGGCTGCTTTTGGTTCCAGGTCGGCCACAATGGCCTCATGGGTATCCATATTTTTCGGAAAATGACTCAGGACCACGTTTTCTGACATCTGGAATTTGGCAAAGGGTTGCTGTTTAATGGGTTTACCCGTCTTCTTGTTGATCACCTTAACCGCCCTACGGGGTACCTCTTCAAAGATATATTCGACCACATCAGTAATAGTGACCTTGGGGTCCAGGAAAGGGGAAGTGTGTTTCCCGGACAGTACTTCCAGCAGGCACTCGGTAAAAAGGCTGTTATCATCCCCGGGTAGCTTCCAGGACTTCTGGTTGTCCTGGCAGGAGGCCACCACCCATACCCCGCCTTCATCGTTCAGTTTTTGTGCCAGGCCGTAAAAGTCCTCCAATCCCGTTTGCAGCATGCCCTCCGCGTGGCAACAATCCAGGAACATGACCAGGTTTTTAGAATCCAATGCATTGATCTTGTCTTTTAATTCTTCAGCTTTCACCCAGGTATCCTTGTAGTTCTCAGCCGTCATTCCGTGGGGTTGCAGATAAAACTTGTGCTCTCGGGCATATTTGCCCCCATGGCCCGAGTAGTAAAACAGAATGGAAGAGTCCTCGTTGGTTTTTTCCTTTAGCTCGTCAAAGGCCCCAAGAATACCTTTACGATCCGCCTCTTCCCCCGTTCTGAGGATTACATTATCTTTCGGATATCCCACCAGTTTGGGATCAATGAGGGTATCTCTGAGCTTTTTGGCATCATCAATGGTGTACTCGATATCGCCCCCCACGCCTATAATGAGGGCAAACTGGTTCTTGTGTTCTTGCATTGGGTTGGTTTTTTTCGGTTGGTGGGTCTAAATAATGCTACTTCCAGAAGTCCATGACATCCTGAAAGACGGGATGTTCCCGATAATCCAGTAGCAGGGGGTCGTGCTGAAAGGTAGAGGGTAAATACTTGCGTCCGTCAGCTACCGCCTTTAAGAGATGTTCCAGGGTTTCCTGCTCCTTTCCAATGGCACTATAGTACTGTGCCAAAGCGTAATCCAGCCTTCCAAACTGATATGGGGCTCGAAGGTTTTCCATTTTTCTCAGGACGGTCTCCGCCAGTTGTGTTTTATTATTCCTGGCATAGGCAATGGCCAATAAGGCGTTATTAGAAAGGTTCTCCGGGGCCAACTCCACCAATGCCTCCAGGACCTTCTCTGCCTCCTTATACTGCTCACCAAAAAACAGGGCCAGGGCCTTAAATTCATTACGCTTTTCTTCAGGAATTTCCATGTTTATCATAGCGCCTGGCAGGTCATGTAAAATAACATGGGCTTTATCTTTCTTGTTGATCAGCAAATATTCCTTGGCCGTTAGTATACTCAGGTTTGCCCAGTCGACGGGTTCTGCCAAAATCTTATAGTTGGAAAGCAGCCTGGTCACAGCTTCTTCATTCCCCAACCGCAGATGGGCCCGGATCAGCACCCATTTCAGCCAGACCTGTTCTTTTGTTTTGGAAAAGGGGCTAAGAAGATCCACTACCTGCTGATACCTGCCCAATTCTATATCCGCCAGGCCCTTGAGGTAATACCGGTATTCACAATACAGGCATTTGTCCAAATCAAAATCCTCCATATCAATTACCTCGTAGATGGCATCGATCTTTTCCGGACTGTTGATAAATTGCTGTGCCAGGGTCATCAGGCTGTAGTTTGTTGATAAATGTTTCGGAGATTCATCGTACTCCTTCTTTAAATAATTGAAGGCATTTCTGTTGTTGCCTTCGAGGAGGGCTTCATAGAGGTTGAGCATATTAACCTGTCTCTCAATATTTGATGTTTCCTGCGACAATGCGCTGAGCAAAGAATCGGATTTCACATATTGGCCGTCATTGTAGTAAAAGGCCACCCGCAAAACTTTAGGTTCAAAATAGGTACTGTCCTCGGCAATGGCCTGGTTCAATAAGCGTATATAGGCTTCATCATCCCCTGCGGTACCCTTTTCCACAGCCTGCATGAAGTATTGATAGGCTTTGTATTTGGGAGGGCGTTCCTGAAGTTGATTCTTATCCACCTCTTCATCTTCGTCGGCAATTAGAAAACCAAGAACGCGTTGTTTTATGGCTTCAATACAATCCAGTGGAGCGTCCGGATCACATTCCACAGGTTGCAGGGTCACCAGGGTCTCGTCCATATTGGCATCGGTAATGGAGGCCTGGATCAATAAACGTCCTTTGGACAGATAATAATCGCCTATTATGACTTTGGAGGGTTTAAAATATTCGGTGAGGATCCCATTTTCCCCGGTAGGCATGATGGATGCCTTGAGGATATTGGAATAGTCCTCCACAAGTTTGGGGGAGATCACCTGCCCTGCCTTATTCTGGGTGATGCCGTGCATGATCCAGTCAACCGCAATCTTCCCAACCATGTCGTACTGATCCTCCCCTGTATTGTTATCGAATTTGAGGATCGCAATCTTATCACTTGTTGCAGAACTCAGAAAATCCCCCATGATCGGGGTATCCTCCTTTAGAAGATTTGTTCTAATTATAAGCAAAGCCGATAATCCAGTTAGCAGAACGATGATACCCAGCCCCAGAAAGTACATTTTTCGGAACTTCCTGTCAATTCCTGCAGAAAGGTTGAGGGCTTCATTTCCAGGGTCGAGTTGGATTCCGGATTTCGAAGAAGCCTCATTGAGGTCGAGCGCCTTTACGGCAGCATCACTTTCTTCGATATGCTCCTCCTTGATGCGGTAGCGCCATATCAGATAGATGTAAATGGGGAAACCGATGATCAGGATTAGCAACAAATAGGTCAGGGATATCTTGGGAAATCCCAGGGGCTCGGAGATGAGCGCAAATACCTGTAGCAAGACCCAGCTTGAGA
>NZ_CEYNTP010000218.1:0-4713 GCF_982873095.1 Lentiprolixibacter sp.
ATTTCCACCACGTTTTCCCCCGTATAGGAGTTTGGCCCTTTGAACAGGGAAACCAGGACCTGATCAAGTACCCGATCCCCATCTTTGATTTCCCCGAGATGTATGGTATGGCTCTTTACCTGGCTTAAATCCCTAGAGAACACCTCATTCGTTAACACAATAGCGTCTTCGCCAGAAACGCGAAGTACAGCGATGGCCCCTATACCGGGTGCTGTGGCAGTGGCAATTATGGTATCATTAGGAAGATCTTTCATATTACAGCGGGGTAGGGCACCCAGGTAGTAAGCGTTTTCTTATTATATTGAGTAAAAATAAGACTTAATGAGGAAAATAATCGTCATTTCCTTGCTCTCAGCATGGTTGACAGGAAATGCACAACAAAAAGACATTACTATCCTAGAGGATAAAAAGATAAACCAAAATGCCCTTTCAGATAGCAGGGATAGCGTAAAGGAAAACAATGTCAGGATTCCTAGTTCTCAGGAACTGAAGGCAATTATGGAGAATAAACCATATGTACAAGACGGTATGGTTCAGGTGCCTTATGAACCTAAAAGCGATAGTTTTCTCGACAGTTATATGGAAATTGTTTACAGGAAATCTTTATATCCCGATTCACTTAACAAAAACAGAATGCGTTTTTGGAAAGAACCGGTAAAGGTCTATATCGATCCCTCTGTTCCCGAGCAATACAGTAACTCTTTTAAAACATTTGCTTACAATCTGGATAATCTGGTGGATTCCTTGAGAATTCGTTTTGTAGACAGTGCGGATTTATCCAATTATTTGATATACCATGTAAATGACCAGTTCAGTAAAGAATATGAACCCAAACTTCAGACTTCACCTGAGGGTTATTATGTGTATTGGGAGCAATATTATAAAATCTCTAAGGGGTATTTGAAGATAGATACGAAACGGATAACCAATCCACAGCATATTCAAAGCCTGATGAAGTGGAGGTTTTACGCTTCACTTGGGTATTTTAATACTCAGGATGATATACCTTGTGAAGATTATCTTTCAAGTTGTTTTGAGGTGGATAAACAACTATCCCAAAACGACATTGAGATTCTGAAATATCATTATTCTTACGGTATTTGCAAGGGAACACTTATCAGTAAATTCAAAGAACAGCATAAAAGTGCCTCAGCATCACTAGCCAAAAATCCGAACAACCGTTATTTCTTTGCTCATCCGAAGTAATACTAAGTGTCGACTTGCCCTTTTGTAACAAAACAGATACTTCTGCTACTAATACTGTAGAATCTTTTAAATCAATCAGAAAATGCAAGTTATCAGTCAATCCACCATGAGAACCGACAGGCAACTCCTTGTCGTTACCCACCTGAGTCAGTTGCTCTCTTATATCATTGGTTTTGGAAGTCTGATCGTTCCCCTGATCATATGGTTAACCACCAGGAATTCTGTCGTAGATATGAATGAACACGGGAAGGCAGCCGTCAACCTGCAACTCAGTATTATCCTCTACATATTGTTGAGTATTCCAGCCATTCTTTTACTGGGCCTCGGAATACTGACCCTTATAGGTACTGCCATCCTTGGCTTTGTAATGCCAATAGTCAATGCAGTACGCGCCAATAATGGGGAAGCACCAAGTTATTTTGGGACCATACCCTTTATTTCATAACTAGAATTGATGCTAATCTGAAAGATCCGGATTCCAAAGGGAACCGGATTTTTTAGTTATTCAACATCACCGGCATGACCAGCATGGTAATGCTTTCCCCTTCATCCAGTCCATCTGCCGGAGTGAGGATGCCAGCGCGGTTGGGCAGGCTCATTTCGAGGGATACCTCGTCTGAGGACAGGTGGCCCAGCATTTCCACAAGGAAGCGGGAGTTGAACCCAATCTGAAGGTCATCGCCCTGATAGGAACAGGTAAGTCGTTCCTCGGCTTTATTGCTGTAATCGATGTCCTCTGCAGAGATATTTAATTCAGCCCCAGCCAGCTTTAACCGGATCTGGTGAGTTGTCTTATTGGAAAAGATAGAAACCCGCTTTACAGAGCTTAAAAACTGTGTCCTGGAGATGCTTAAGACGTTTGGATTCTCCTTGGGGATAACCGCTTCATAATTGGGGTATTTCCCATCGATCAGGCGGCAGATCAGTTCTGTATTTTCAAAACTGAACTTGGCATTGCTGTCATTGTATTCAATAGCCACTTCCTCTTCACTTCCGGCCAGTATGCCTTTAAGTAAATTGAGTGGTTTTTTGGGCATTATGAATTCAGCAACTTCTGAGGCATGCACATCTGCTCGCTGATATTTCACAAGTTTATGTGCGTCTGTGGCAACAAAGGTCAGGTGGTCCGGGGAGAACTGGAAGAAAACCCCGCTCATTACCGGTCGCAAGTCGTCATTGCCAGCTGCAAAAATGGTCTTGTTGATTGCGTTGGCCAGGATATCCCCCATCAGGCTAGTTGAACTAGGATCTGCTAATTCCACCGCTTTGGGAAATTCTGCTCCATCTGCATAAGCCAGGGCATACTTTCCGTGATTGGAGCTGATCTCTACTGTATTGTTATCCTCCACGACGAAAGTCAGGGGTTGTTCCGGAAATGTTTTCAGGGTGTCCAGCAGCAAACGCGCCGGCACAGCTATAGTGCCTTCATGGTCAGAATCTACCTCCAAAACCGAACTCATGGTTGTCTCCAGGTCAGAAGCGGAAACGGTCAGTTTGTTCTTTTCCAAAACAAAGAGGAAATTATCCAGGATGGGGAGCGTATTGCTGGTATTGATAACGCCACCCAGGACTTGTAACTGCTTTAACAAATAGGTGCTCGATACTATAAATTTCATAAATAGTGCTGCTTTTGCTTCGTTGGAATTACTCCTGAAACCGGGGTAAATACCCTTTACACAGGTAGTAAAAACAAATATATTTCATATATCTGAATTGCGCCCGGGAAAGGCACAAACTTATCAACAGTTATTTTCCGTATTTACGTTTGCGGATACTGTTAAAGACCCATCCAAAAAGGAGGGTAAGGATAACGGGAAGCCCTATATTCACGAGCTGCCATTTTGTTTTCTGGGCGCTTATTTTTTCAGGGTCCAATAACGGTATACTGACGTCTTTGGCCCTGATGTTTATAAGTCCCGTATCCTCCAGTAAATAGTTCAGGCAATTCACGAGGAATTCCTTGTTGCCATAAAAATTGTTCGTCCATTTGTCGTAACCCAATTCCAAGGGTCGCCCATTTCGCATCTGATTTCGGATCAGGTCCCCGTCACCAATGACTACCATCTTATTTTCAGGTCCCTGGTCCAGGTGATTGAGCCCTTCAAGAGGGCGGACTCTGTTTTTATAAGCCGAACTAAATGCGCCCTCGATTAACACCGCTAAAGGAAGGTTGCCGTTCGTGTAGGCTTCCTTCTCCGGGGGTACCTGTACCATGTCCAGGTTGATCTCCCTGGGCACACCGTCTGCTTTAGACAGGGGAGAACTCTGTAGCAATATCGTTTTTTCATACCCATTCGAAATGGTATCCAGGGAACTGGCAAATTGAAACCTGAGCGCTTCAATATTGGTGTTTACGGGATGGTCTTCCCTTGAAAAAACCATGGGATGATAATACCAGGGCACAGGATTATATTGGGTGTTAGACCCTTCTCCTGCTGCAAGCACCACCTGTGTGAAATACATATCATTGATCAGATTGGGATTTATCCGCACGCCATATCGGAATAACAGGTCATCCAGCTGTAAATCCCTGATATAGGCAAGGGCTTTACCCTCGTTGTTAAACAGGCTGTCTAGTTCAGCCACCACAGGATCCAGTAACCAGAGGCTAGCCCCCCCATTAACCATATACTGATCCAGTACGTACTTTTCTTCTTCAGTAAAAGGTACAGTGGGTTTGGCGACCAGGGCGAGATCAAACTCCTTTAACCGGGCAAGGGTACCCTCGGGATTTGTAGCCACAGAATCCAGGGTGATCGCCCCTATGTTGTAATAATCACGTATGGAGGTCAGAAAGTCAGCCAGATACGGGTCCGCTAATTCTCCATTACCCTTTAAGACCGCAATACGCTTTTTATCTCTGATGCCCAGTTTGGTGAAGGCATCGGCAAAGGCGTATTCCAGGTTCTGAACAGAATTGGTTATACGCTCCTGTGAAGTTGCCCCAAGTCTATTTTTGAGCAAAGGCACCTTTACCGTGCGTTCCTGATAGGTGACCAATGCCCAGGGAAACAACAACTCCTGGGTGGTCCGGTTATTCTCTTCAACGGTAATGTTCACAGGGGTAAGTCCCAGGGATTGCAATTGTGCAATTGTGGCCTCGTTTGCTGATTCCTCTTCAAGGGGGTTTACCAGGCTGTAGGTTAGCATTGCATTGGACTGGGCATATTCTTCCAGGATCTGTATTGTTTCCTTTCGTAACCGCAGGAATTCCGGGGGGAGGTCACCGTCGAGTAGTACATCGATTATCACTGCTCCTTCCAGGTTTGCCACTGTTACCTTGGCGGCCTCAGATAAGGTATAGCGCTTGTCTTCCGTAAGGTCAAAACGCAGGAAGGCCCACTGAGCCAGAATATTCACCAGTATTACACCAAATAGGACTTTTATACCCGAGATGAAGAAGTTCTTGGTCATCAGCGGTTACGTTTTTTAAAATATTCCTGGGTGAGAAACAGGAAAAAGAAACTAATAGTCAAAAAATAGATCAGGTTACGGGTATCGATAACT
>NZ_CEYNTP010000219.1:0-4666 GCF_982873095.1 Lentiprolixibacter sp.
CGACTAACGGCTGCCTGGAATGCCATATTACTGGACTTGCCTGAATATCGCCTTCAATTTCTTGAATCCCTGGCTGAACTAAACGCTTACCAGCTCTTCCTGCTGAGCAATACCAACTCGCTTCACATGTCATATGTACAGGAGACTATGGGGGACAGAAGGTTTGAGCGTTTCATGAATTGTTTTGTTGAGGTTTACCTTTCCCATCAAATGAAAATGAGAAAACCGGAGACCGAAATATTCCAACATGTTCTTGAACAACAGGGATTATCACCAAGGGAAACATTGTTTATTGATGACACCCTTGAGAATATAGAAAGTGCAGCCCGTTTGGGTTTATCCGTATGGCACCTGAATCCGGAAAAGGACGATATCGTGGACCTCAGCAAAAAGTTACCCAATGGTTGATCTCATTCTGAGCATCATTTGCTCGAGTATCATTTTCGTGGTTTTTAAACTATATGCCATTCACAAGGTACAAACGAGCTACGCCATCATTGTAAATTACCTCACCGCCTGCTTTGTGGGTTTCCTGATGTACGAGGGCACTTCCACCCTGCCTGAAATCCCCTTAAAAAGCTGGTTCCCAGGCACTCTTATTTTGGGGGTGCTTTTCATTGTCATTTTTAACCTCATGGCCAGGACTTCGCAGGAAATGGGTGTCTCCGTAGCTTCCGTGGCCACTAAAATGTCGCTCGTTGTCCCTGTAATCCTTGGGATCGTTATATATGGGGAGCAACTCGGGAATTTAAAAATACTAGGGGTCTTCCTCGCCCTGGGAGCGGTTTACTTCAGCTCAATTAAGGACACTCCAAAAGCCCTAAAACGGGCATCATTATGGTTGCCTGTTCTGGTATTCCTGGGATCCGGGATAATTGACGCCAGCATTAAGTACCTGCAGGAATACCATGTAAAGGAAGCAGAGTTCCCTCTAATGTCCGCGACTATTTTTGCTGCCGCAGCGAGTAGCGGGCTTATATTTATTATTTTCCGGTGGCGGAAGACCCCCTTAAAACTAAATTACCGTAATGTACTCGGGGGTATTGCTCTTGGTATTCCCAATTATTTTTCCATCTACTACCTGCTGCGGGCGTTACAAAACGACTTCCTGAACAGTGCCTCTATTTTTACCATCAACAATGTGGCCATTGTAATGCTTACCACCCTGCTGGGCATCATATTATTCAAGGAGAGGATCAGTCTTAAAAACTGGGCAGGAATCTTCCTGGCTATTTTGAGTATAGTTTTAATCGCCTTATTCTGATGGCTAGCGAAATTTATACATACACGTCTATTAAGGATCCCGTTGAAGGGGTAATCTATAAAGAACGAAAAAGCAAATTCATTGGATACGCCTACCCCATTGCCTCAGAGTCCCATTTTAATGCCATCCTCAAGAGCTTGAGTAAGAAATACACGGATGCCAACCATATATGCTATGCCTGGCAGCTCGGCATTGAGGAGGTTCGCTACCGGGTACAGGATGACGGTGAACCGCGAAATTCTGCCGGTATGCCGATCTATGGCCAGATCAAATCACTTGGTGTAACCAATGTCGCCGTAATAGTAGTAAGGTATTTTGGCGGGACAAAACTGGGTGTTGGCGGATTGATTTCCGCATACCGGGAAGCGGCGCGTACTACCCTCCTGAATGGGGTGGTGGTAAAAAAAACCGTGACCTTCGCGCTTATTTTGGAATTTGACTATAAGCAGATGAGTACGGTGATGCGGTTACTCGAGGTTGTAAAGGCCGAAATTTCTGACAGGCACATGGGGGTCAGGGCTCGATTACAGGTAAAGGTTCCCCTGGCAAAAAGGGAAAAATTAATGACAGCTTTAAAACCTCTTCGAGATATCCGTCTGGAAGAAGTAAAGGACTAGAGTGAAGTAATGTTTTAGGCTAATCCAGGTCAAGTTCCTTTAAGAGGTAATCCGGACACCGCATAGGCTTCTGAGTGTCTTTATTCATAAAGGCCAAAACCGTGTTGGCAGTTGCCAAAATCTCTTCTCTTTCGTTGTAGATTTCGTAATCAAATTCTATCCTTACAGCAGGTCTTGATTTGAGGCGCGTAACCACCCTTATCAGGTCGTCATAATACGCTGATTTTTTAAAATTTATATGTAGTGATATAACGGGAAGGATTACCCCGGAATCTTCCATCTTTTTGTAGGAAATTCCAAGCGACCTCAACCACTCTACTCGTCCCATCTCCAGATATTGCGCATAATTCCCGTGGTAGACCACTCCCATCTGGTCAGTTTCTCCGTACCGGATTCGAAAAGAAATTTCGTTATTTGTCATGAAAATTCCGTTAAAAACTTTATATTTAGGAGGTATCGAAAAAGGGGGTCAAAACATGCGAAAAAAAAACAAAAAATTCAACCGTATTTGATTTTTTTTTTAGCTTTTTTGTTCACATATTTGTCCATCTCTGAAGGGGCTTATCGAGCTCCTTTTTTGACCAACTAACTTTAGTCACTAACCAACACTAACGGAGTTTTTTTAAAATGAGTGTTACTGCCAATTCCGTATGGAAAAGTTGTCTGGCATTTATCCAGGACAACATACAACCGCAGGCATTCAAAACTTGGTTTGAACCCATAAAACCCGTTAAACTTTCCGATAATGTTCTCAGCATAGAGGTGCCCAGCAAATTTTTTTATGAATGGCTGGAGGAGCACTACGTCAAGTTGCTCAAAGTGGCACTTACAAAAGAATTGGGGGAAAATGCCAAGCTGGTCTACATCATTAAAATGGAAAACACTTACGGGAACAGGGAACCCTTTACGGAAAAGATCCCCAGTTCTACCCGCGGGCAGGTATCCCCACAGGAAATGGATGTCCCGATAAAATCCAAAAATCCAGAATTAAAGAATCCTTTTGTAATTCCGGGAATACGAAATATCAAAATAGAATCCCAGCTCAATCCCAACTACAACTTTGAAAACTTCCTCGAAGGGGATTCCAATCGGCTGGCAAGGTCTGCAGGCCTGGCAGTGGCTAACAAACCTGGAGGCACTTCATTCAATCCACTGTTGATTTTTGGTGGTGTGGGGCTTGGAAAGACCCACCTGGCGCACGCTATTGGCGTGGAGATCAAGGATAAATACCCCGAAAGGACGGTATTGTACATTTCTGCAGAGAAATTCACACAACAGTATATTGAATCTGTAAAGAAAAATACCCGCAACGATTTTATCCATTTTTATCAACTCATAGATGTGCTCATCATTGATGATGTGCAGTTCTTCTCAGGAAAGTCGGGTACGCAGGATGTATTCTTCCATATTTTCAACCACTTGCACCAGAACGGGAAACAAGTCATCCTAACCTCAGACAAGGCACCGGTAGACATGCAGGATATCGAACAGCGATTGCTGTCACGATTCAAATGGGGCCTTTCTGCGGAATTGCAGAGCCCGGATTATGAAACGCGGATTTCCATTTTGCAAAACAAACTGTACCGGGATGGCGTTGAAATGCCTGATGAAATCGTTGAATATGTAGCCAAACATATTAAGACTAATATCCGGGAGCTGGAAGGGGCTATTATTTCGCTGATTGCACAATCCTCCTTCAATAAAAAGGAAGTCACCCTGGAATTGGCCAGGCAGGTAGTGGAGAAATTCGTTAAGAATACTAAGAGGGAGGTTTCTATAGATTACATACAGAAAGTAGTTTCCGATTACTTTGAAATGGATGTCGCCACGTTACAATCCAAAACACGTAAGCGTCATATTGTTCAGGCACGTCAGCTGGCCATGTTCTTTGCCAAGAAATACACCAAGGCTTCCCTGGCCAGTATTGGATCACAAATAGGAAAGCGGGACCATGCGACCGTTCTGCACGCCTGTAAAACGGTGGATAACCTGGCAGAAACGGATAAACAATTCCGGAAATACATAGAGGATCTAACCAAGAAATTTTCCTAATCCCAAAATGCAAATAAAGGTCTTAATGGTGTGTCTGGGCAATATCTGCCGATCGCCATTGGCTGAAGGTATCCTTAAATCCAAGGTCGACCCTTCCCGCGTTTTGGTAGATTCGGCAGGAACAGCGGGATATCATGTAGGGAGTGCCCCGGACGAACGTTCTATTGCCGTTGCTTTCAAGAACCAAATCGATATTTCCCAACAAAGATGCAGACGCTTTGTCCGTGAGGATTTTGACCGATTTGACCATATATTTGTTATGGACAAAAGCAATTACGAAGACGTACTAGCCCTGGCACGGCATGAAGCACATATACAGAAGGTGAAGTTGCTGCTTGAATTAAGTGAACTGGATCTTCAGGAAGTACCCGACCCTTATTACGGGGGTGCCTCCGGCTTTGATTATGTATTCGAACTCATTGATGATGCCTGCAGGACATTGGCTTCCCGACTGACCTGATACCGAATGAAATTCTCCGAAGAATACGGATTTTTGTATTTGATCCCCACTACCCTTGGGGAAAACGAACCTTTGGAGGTACTCCCCATTTCCATAAAAAGGGCGATTGAAAATATCGATCATTTTATCGTTGAAAATGAAAAAAGCGCCAGGAGGTTTATTAAAAAGGTGAGTCCCAGAAAATCACAACCAGACCTGGACCTACAACTTCTCAATAAATATACGGACCCGGAATCCCTGCCTTCTTACCTTAACCCCTGTCTTGAGGGGTAC